>JAYTOQ010000187.1:0-1505 GCA_043747665.1 Polyangiaceae bacterium
AGTCGCGGGCCTTCGCCCGAGACCCACTCGTAGAAGCACGCCTCCGGCTTGCCGTCGCGCTCGTGGATGACCACGTGCGTGCGCGCGGCCCGGTACTCCGAGGTCGGGTCCTCCTCCTCCGCCCAGGAGCCGACGTTGATGTAGGTCGCGTCGCCGGCGCGCATCGAGAGCGGCTTGTGGGTGTGGCCCATCACGACGTACGGCGCGGCGAAGACCTTCGCGATGTGCGCGGCACGGATTGATTGCTGCGCGGTGGGATCGACGCTCCCTCTCCCGGCCGCGAGGAGGAAATGCAGGCCGATCCACAGCACGCACACGACGGCCACGGCATGAAGGCCGTGACCCGCGAGCGGCCCCTGTCGCACGAGCACTGCGATGGCGGCCAACGCGATCGCAACCGCCACGTAGAGGAGCAAGCGATCGAGCATGACGCTCGCGAGCACGCCACGGATCGTCGAGCCGATGGGCCGGGACTGGAGCGCGGCGAGCTCACGCAAGCGCGCAACGTCGACGGGGCCGCGTTCGCCACGCTCGGCGATGCGCGCGTCGTGCTCGCGGCGCATGACGCGCGCGCGCTCGGTTCGATAGGCCCGCTGCGTCTTCGTGAGCTCGAAGATGGCGACGAAGAAGCGCGTCCACAGCCCGATCATGCCGCGGAGGCCGAGCGTGAACGCCCATCCCACGTAGCTGCCGAGGCCGCGGTGATCGTGGCCGTACTCCTTCAGGCCCGGCGTCCGGCGGACGATGGCGCGGAGCAGCGACTCGCTGTAGCCGCGCTCGACGCGTCGCGGATCGCGCGGCGAGACGGGGGCGAGGATGAAGGCCGTCGCGCAGAACGGGTCGTACTGATGGCCGTGCTCGATGTAGACCACGCCCTCACGGTAGAAGAACCACGGTTCGAACTCGATCCGCGCGCGCGCGCCCGCCTGCTCCTCGGCGGCGCAGCCGGCCACGATGATCGCGCGGAGATCGTCGCGGAGCGCGGGCCAGTGGAGCTCGATGTCGTGGTTGCCGTGCAGGATGGTGAGCGTGTGCCCCCCGGCGACGAGCTTGCCGAGCTCCTCGAACACGTCGGCATGACGGCGTGCCACGCGGCGCAGCTTCAGGCGGGAGTGGTCCTCGGCGCTGCCGACCCCGTTGCGTCGCTCCTCGGCGGTGAGCTCGGTGAAGATGGCCTCGTCGTCCCTGGGATCGATCGACATGCCCACGAAGTCGATGAAGTCCCCGGCGATCACGAAGCGCCACCGATCGGCGCGCGGTTTCACCGCGCGATAGTGCGCGAGCATGCCCGCGAGGTCGCGGTCCACCGATGGTGACCTCGCCACCACCGGACCTCGATCGTTGAGGTCACTGCCGAGATGGACGTCGGAGAAGACGAGGATGCTTTCCGTCGGCTTCTGCAAGGAGGACAAGCCTCCGTCTTACCGCGAGAGGGCGCGCCATGCGCTGGTTTCAGTGGGACGCGGTGAGCTGCTTGGGGCCGCCGCCGCCGCCGCAGGGCTTCC
>JAYTOQ010000188.1:0-11007 GCA_043747665.1 Polyangiaceae bacterium
CTTATCCCAGGCCTCTCGCTGCGCGCGGGCGACACGTTGCCCGGAGGCTATCGCGCGCTGTCCCTCCTCCGCGCCGATTGCGCATGCGCGCATCTCGCGGCGCTCGACACGAGCACCAACCGTCGGGTCGACGTGCAGGTCCTCCTCGCGATGGACGACGCGATCGAGGCGGTGCACCTGCGCTTCCTCGCCGATGCGCGCAAGGCTGCGGCGCTCGAGAGCCCGCATGTCGATCGCGTGCTCCACGTCGGCGTGACGCAGGACGGTCATCCGTTCGTCGTGCGCGAGACAGCGTCCGGCGAGCTGCTCTCGGAGCTGCTCGCAAAGCTGGGGTCGCTGCCCACCGAGCATGCCGTCGACATCGCCATTGCCATCTGCGGTGCGCTCCAGGGCGCACATGCCGTCGGCGTCATGCATGCCGAGCTCGATCCGACCATGGTGCGGCTGGCCTGGACCGCGGGCGTGCCGTCCAACGTGAAGGTTTGCGGGCTCGGCACGTCGCGCGCGCTCGCGATGCTGCCGACCGATGGTCGCTCGTTCATGTCGCTCGCGCTCCGTGCGCCGGAGCTGCTGCGCGACGAGGCGATCGACGCGCGCGTGGACATTTGGGGCGTCGGCGTCCTGCTCTACACGATGCTCGCCGGCGAGCTGCCGTTCGCCGCGGAGTCGCCGTCGAAGATGGACGTGTCGTCGACCGGCGAGGAGCCGGCGCTGCTCGCGGGCGTTCCCGACGGCCTCGGCGAGATCGTCGATGCCTGTCTCGCGCGCGATCCGGCGGTTCGGCCCCAGAGCGCGGCCTCGCTTGCTGCTCGCCTGGCGCTCTTCGGCGCGCGTCCCGTGTTCGAGAAGCGGGCCTCCGAGCTCGTCGTCGATACCGGACCGTACGAGCTCGCGGAGCTCGAACGCGCGCTTCGCGAGGCAAAGGAGAGCGATCGCAACGTGGGCAACGACGCGGCGACGCTACCTCCGCCCGCGCCACGCAACACCGACAAGACGCCAGTCCCGGTCACGGTCAGCCCTTCGTCGCCGCCTGTCGCGATGACGCTCGCGCCGTCGCCGTCGCCGTCGCCGCTACGCAGCACGCTCGCGTCGCCGTCGCCGTCGCCGTCGCGGCGCTGGCGCACCGCTGCGCTCGTCGCTGCAGCATGTGGTCTGGCCGGGACGGTGGCGCTCGCCGTCTCGCTCAAATCGGTAGAATCGCTCGATTCAAGAGCGGCCGGCGTCGTCGTCCCGGCGTCGCCGCCTCCTCCGCCACCGGCGGACGAGTCGATGCCGGCCGTGCCGGCGACTGCCGTCGCGGCGCCGCCTGTTGCGATTCACGATCTCCCGTCGGCCACGGCTCCGGCCACGGCCACGGCAGTCGCGCCTCCAGCGACGACCGCAACTCCGATGACGGCCGCTACTGGCGCGCTCGCCGCCGGCGCTCGCCCGCGCGCTGCGCCCGCCGCAGTGCCCGCCGTCGACCCGAACGTTCGCTCTGCCGCTGCTCCGATTTCACCCAAGCCCAAGGCCTCCGACGATGACCTCCGCCGCTTTCTCGATGACCGCCGCTAAGCGCGCTGCACTCACCGCGCTCGCCATCGCGTCGATCGCCGCGGCGCCGAGCGTCGCGCGCGCCGATGGTGCCGCGACCGCCTCGCATGCCGACGCGCTCTTTGGCGAAGGGCGAAGCTTGCTCGATGCCAAGCGCTACGACGAGGCTTGTCCCAAGCTCGCCGCGAGCCAGAAGGAAGATCCGGGCGCGGGCACGCTGCTCGCGCTCGCGCTCTGTCACGAAGGCCAGGGCAAGACCGCGACGGCGTGGAACGACCTGAACGAAGCGGCGGCCCTCGGCAAGAAGGTCGGTCGCAACGACCTCGCAGCCGCCGCACAGAAGCGCGCGCAGGCCATGGAGCCGCTGCTCTCGCGGCTCGTCGTCCGTGTTCCACACGCCGACGATGCGGACCATGCCGACTACGAAGTGAAGCGCGACGGCGAGCCGCTCGAGCCCAAGCTGTGGGGCACGGCCGTCGCCGTGGATCCCGGCGAGCATCGCGTGGAGGCGACCGCGAGGGGCAAGAGGTCGCGCAGCTACAACGTGCGGATCACCGGCGCAGGCGTGGTCGAGATCATCGTCGACGACCTCGACGACGCAGGGCGCCCCGTCGTCGCCGCCGCGCCCGCGAAGCCGGTGCCTGCGCCCATCCGACTCGAGTCGACCGTCCCGGCGGCGCCCGCCGAGGAGAGCCATGGCGCTGCGCAGCGCACCATCGGCCTCACGCTCGTCGGCCTCGGCATCGTCGGTCTCGGCACCGGCGCGTACTTCGGAGGCAAGGCGCTCAGCGAGTCCGCAGAAGGTCGCCGCTCCTGTACGGTCACGCCTTGTCCCGCGGACCAGAAGGCCGCGTCGACCGACGCGAACGACCGCGCCAAGTCGTCGTTCACCACGAGCGTCGTCACCGTCGCTGCCGGCACCGGCGCCCTCGCCGTGGGCATGATCGTCTACTTCATGGCGCCCAGCGCCACGTCGGCCGGCGCCGCGCCGCCCAAGCGCATGACGGCGCGCTTCGCTCCTTCGGTCAGCCCGACCGAGGCCACGGTGGGCGTCAGCGGCGCGTTCTGACCTGATCAGCGACGGATCTCAGCCTTGTCGCGTGGCACCGTCGCGTCGTCGGTGGTGCGCGGCGGATCGAGCGTGAGGCCGCGCACGATGCGGGCGCGTGCGAGCGCAAGGCGCTCCGAGAGCACCTCCTCGTCCTTCGCGGAGGGCACCTTCGTCGAGACGTGCACGAGCAAGCAGCGACGGATGAACGCGCCGAACAGGTAGACGTGTCCCTCGAGCTCGCCGCCCGGCTTCGCGGCGTCGAGCGCGACCCAGATACGCGAGTCGTACGCCTCGGGACCGATGGTCGCCTGATCCTCGACGGTGGTGAGCGTCGCAGACGTCACCCACCCGAGCGCGCGCGCGCGGGCCTCGCACTTTTGACGGTTGACGAGCTCGTCCTCCTGCGTCGTGAGCACGTACACGCGCGATGACGTCGCCTCGTGCAGCGCGAAGAGCGAAGGACGCGAGTGATCGTCGATGCGCCACGCCTTGCCATCCGGGAGCGGGAAGGAGAGGAGGAAGCGCTTCGAGTGGTAACGGCCCCACGATGCGTCGTCGCTCGGCCAACGAGCCACGGAGCCCGCCGGCACGTCCGACGTGCGCGGCGGAGGCGCCGATACCGGCGGCTCGCCGCATGCCGCGAGGACCGCGAGCACCGCGGGCACCGCGGGCCCGAGCAGAGAAGCTCCGCGAGTCACGCCGTCCTCAGTGCGGACCGGGCTCGGCGCACACGTGATTGATGCAGGTCGTGCCGCTCGCGGCGTTGCAGCAGTCAGCGCTCACCGTGCACTTGTCGCCGTCCTGCGAGCAGGTGCCCGCGCTCTTGCAGACGAGTCCGCCGTCGGCGCCGGAGCCGTCGCAGAATCCGCCGCAGCACTCGGTGCCGGTGGCGCAGCCTGCGCCGTCGCCCTTGCAGGGATCGAGCGCCCAGAACCCGCGCATGTTGATCTGCGCCTCGTCCTGTCCGGGAAGGAGGAAGGGAGGATGGCTGGGATCGACGCCGGGCATCGGATTGAGATCGATGGCAGCGACCCAGAGGAGCTTGACCGCGTCCTTCGCCTCCAGGCGCTGGTTGCCGTAGGTGCGGCGGCTCGTGAACACCACCCAGAAGAAGCCGCCGGACGGCACGGGCGCGAACGTCGGCTCGAAGTTGTACGAGAGATCGCGCCCGCCGGTGGCGGCGAACGGATAGCCGTCGCCGTTCAGCTTCGCGAGGCGGACCTCCTGACCGGGCGTGACGGTGCTCGCGAAAAAGAGATCCGCGAGGCCGTTACGCGTGTCGTTCGGGCCGCGATGGTAGATCGCCCACTTCGCGTCGGGCGTCATGCTGGGCCACCCGATGGCTTGGGCGGCGCCCTTGTCGACGAGCTTCATCGGCGTGCCGACCACCTTCGCGCCCGGAAGATCGAAGCCCCAGACACTGAGCGTGCCGAGATCGGTACCGGTCATCCCGATGTACGCGATCTTGGTCCCATCCGGCGCGAAGCTGGGCATCGACATCGAAGTGCCATCGAGGCCGCTGCCCGCGACCAGCGCGCCGGTCGCCGTGTCGAAAAGACCGGGGACCGCGCCCGGGGGGCCCGGGATGGTCGTGTCGCCGTTCTGCACCATGTACTTGCCGTTCGGCGAGAGCGCCGCGTTCGACCACGCGCGCTTCGTCGCGGTGGCGGGTGCGCCACCGATGTCATGGATCGGCTTGTTCTTCAGGAGATCGTACGATCCGCCCAGCGTGTCGCCGCCGCTGATCAGGGTCGAGCCGTCCGCGGAGACCGTGTGGCACGTCATCGAGCAGCCGCCGTCGGGCAGCGCGCCGAACGTCCCCGCGCTGAAGTCATCGGGCGCCGTTGCGCCCGGCTTGATGCGCATCACGCGACCTTGCGCGTTCGCCCAGTAGTAGATGGTGCCGCGCATCGAGGCGGGCGCGATGGTCCACGTGTGCTGCACCGCGAGCGCCGCGGACGTCCCGTTCCAGCGCGCGACCGTGAGCGCCGCCGCGCCCGACGTCGAGTCGACGAACTTGCTCCAGATGCCCGCGCCGAATGCGTACTGCGACGGCGGGGGAACGGTCGTGAACGACTCGAGCTCGAACGTGCTGTTTGTAATATGCACGTAATAGATGTCGGCCGCGGCGCCGCCGTTCCACATCAGCTTCGGGCTGTTGAGGCCGCGCGGGAACACCGTACCGTCGTAGGGATAGGCCCACTGGATCGCGGCGTCCTTCGCGGACGCGCCGGTGAGCGCGGTGACGACGCTGGCTGGCGCCATGGCCGCGTTGTCGAGGACATGCAGCTTCACGCCGAGGGTCGCGGTGCCCTTCTGACCCTGGAACGCCGCGGTGATGGTGACCGCGCCGCCGATGGTCCCGCTCGTCGTGTAGACGCCGGTGGAGCCGACGTTGCCGACCTGGAGATTCGTCGCGGTCCACGTGACCCCGCCGCCGATCTCGGCCGTCGTGTTGTCGGCGTAGTGCGCGATGGCCTTGAACTGCTTGGCCTGCGCGGCTCCGCCGTTCTCGACGGTCAGCGCAGCGGTCGGCGGATCGACGGTGAGCGACGTGATGGTCTTCTGCGCCGAATTGCCGAGGATGCCGCCTTCGTCTCCGCCGGCGACTCCGCTGTCCTGACCATCGTCGAAGGTGTTGTTCGCCTTGTCCGAACCGCACGCCGCGAGGATTGTCGCGAGCGCCAGCAGCGCGGCCAGCCAGCCGTACATCGGCGGAATTCGTCGGATGTGGTGCAGTCCCATGATCGCTCCTCCGGGTAATTCACCCGCGCGCGGTCATGATGTCACAGTGACGGCATAAGTTTGCGGCGGAGGCGAATGGAGACGAAGCAAAGACGCGCACTGCGGCACTGCGGCACTGCGGCACTGCGGCACTGCGGGCAGCTCCCCGCAATCGGGGGCGTCAGACGGGCGTCAGACGGGCGTGAGCCAGTCGTCGTGCGTCGTATCGCTGCCCTTCACCACGTCGAAGAAGCGATCCTGCAGCTTCTTCGTGATGGGACCGACGATCCCGTCGCCGATGGGCCGGTTGTCGACCTCGCGCACGGGCGTGATCTCGGCGGCGGTGCCGGTGAGGAAGCACTCGTCGGCGAGCCAGAGCTGGTCGCGGGTGATGCGGCCCTCCTGGACCTCGAGGCCCATCTCGCGCGCGAGGCTGATGACGGTGTCTCGCGTGATGCCCTCGAGGATCGACGACGAGAGATCCGGCGTGTGGAGGACGCCGCGCTTCACGATGAAGATGTTCTCGCCGGTGCCTTCGGACACGAAGCCGTTGGCGTCGAGCAGGATGGCCTCGTCGTAGCCGCCAAACTTCGCCTCGCGCTTGGCGAGCACGCTGTTCGTGTACTGGCCCATCATCTTGGCCTTCGCGAGGCTCACGTTGATGTGATGGCGCGCGAACGAGCTGATCTTGCAGCGGATGCCGCTCTTCAGCGCTTCGTCACCGAGGTACGCGCCCCACTTCCACGCGATGACCGTGCTGCGCACCGGGTTGTTCGGCGCGTAGATGCCCATGGCGCCCTCGCCGAGGAAGATCATCGGCCGGAGGTAGCCCTCGGGCATTCCGTTGATCTTCAACGTCTCGACACACGCCGTCATGATCTGCTCGCGCGTGAACTTCGGCACGAGGAGCGTCATCTTGCACGTGTCGAACAGGCGATCGATGTGCTCGCGCAACTTGAAGATGGACGTCTTGCCGTTGGCGCGCTCGTACGCACGGATGCCTTCGAAGGCCCCGAGCCCGTAGTGCAGCGAGTGGGTCAGGATATGAACGTTGGCGTCCTCCCAGGCGACCATCTCACCGTCGAGCCAGATCTTCTGAACCTTGTCGACCATCGGGCCGGGACACTAGTCCCGGAAATCGGAGCCGGCCACCCTTCACTCGCGCCGCAACGCGTCACGGCGCAGCTTTTCTCTGTCCAGCAAGTCGCGCTCGCTCAGCGGCGCAGGGCTACGTAGACCGCGCCCTCGCCACCGTCGTCGTCGCGGGCGGTCGTGAAGGCGAGGACGTGCTCGCGCGCTTTCCCCTGGGAGAGCCAGGCGGCGATCTCGCCGCGCAGGACGCCCGCGCCCGGTACGCGCTCGCCTTTGCCGTGGATGACGAGGACGCAGCGCTCGTTTCGCGAGCGCATGGTGCGGAGGAACGCGGCGAGCTTCTCCTGCGCCTGCGCTGCGGTCAGGCCATGGAGGTCGAGCCGCCCGTCGATGGGCAGCATGCCGCGACGCATGTTCCGGACGAGATCGGCAGGGGCGTCGATGCGGCGGCCCTCGACGCGGCGCCCATCGTCGGACACCTCGAAGCGCGCGACGTCGTCGACGATCGCATGGAGGTGCGCGATCGCCGCCTCGGTCTCGACGGCGACCTTGGCGTGGAGCTCCGCGGCCTTGAGACGTTGAGCGCCGGGACGTACCTCGGTGGTGAGCGGCACGCGCGCCTTCGCGCCGGTATCGAGCGGCGTCACGCCCGACATCATGCGGTGGAAGCTCATCTCGTCGTCGAGTTCGCTCGTCGTCGATCGCGCGGGCTCCACCCTGCGCGGCGCCGGAGCGGCTGCGCGGGGGGGCGGGGGGGGCGGCGGGAGCGGCTTGCCCTTCGCGGCCGCGGCCTTCTGCTTCTCCTCGTCGGCTCTCTTCTCGGCGTCGAGCTTGGCCTTGAAGCCCTCGAGGCCGCCCGCGAGCGGATGGAAGCCGCCGAACTTGGGGAGCGCAGCCTCCTCGTCCTGCTTCTTCTTGTTCGCCTCCTTGTCGCGCTTCTTGCTCATGGCTCACTTTCCGTGTCGGGCAGCGCCTCGGGCAGCTGCCTTCGCTGCTTCAGCGCACGCAGCGCGATCGTGACGCTCTTCAGGCCGGTGAGGATCCCGTCGGCGTAATGCCAGTCCGGATCGTCGAGCTCCGGGAAGTCGTGCGGGTTCTGCACGTCCTCCATGGTGAGGCCCGGCTTCAGGCGGCGCGCGAGGTCGAGGACCTTGTGCGTCTGTAGCTCCTCGATCGCGAGGAGCTCGCGCTCGATGGCGTCCCAGTCGTCGCTCGTGCCGGGCTCGGCGAGCAATGCCTCGACGTCGCCGACCTCGACGTCGGAGAGGATCGGCTCGGGCGACGGATACCGCGCGACGGTGGCGCCGTGCTTCGGGCAGATGCCGAGGCAATGCGTCTTCGTCACCCAGATTGTGACGATGCTCCGGCGCGCCGCGACCGCCTCCTTGATCGCGTCGTACAACGCGTCGCCGCGCTCCGCGCAACCGGGCCCGAGCGGCGATCCCTCGCGCCGGTTCGCGCAAACGAAGAGGTGGAGCCGCGGTGAAGGAGCCACGCGCATCGCCCTTTCTTAGCACATCGCGATACCCACAAGGGCGCACATACGCGCCTAAGCCTATGAAAGTCTACATGGATCCGGATGTTGGATCCGTTCGGATCCGGGAGGTCCGCCGCGACGTGGATTCATGCTGTTTATGGACGTTTGCGCGGCGGTGCGTTCGTTGCATCGACGTCAATTCGCTTCATGGCTGCCCCGACGTTGCTGCACCCTCACGCGGACCTCATCGAGGTCGGCGATGATCGCCGCGTCCGCCTCCTCCAGGTGATCGGCAAGGGCGCATCTTCGGTCGTGCACCAGGGGCTGCTCGAGCATCGGAGCGGTCTCGCCCGGCTCGTCGCGGTGAAGGTCTTCGGCACCGTCTCGAGCGAGGACGCGGATCAGGTCCTCGCCCTCGCCGCGCGCACGGCGATCCGTGCGGCGTGCATCCGCCATCCCAACGTGGTCGAGACGTGCGACTTCGGTCAGTGGCGCGGTCAGCCCTACTTCATCAACGAGCTCGTCGACGGAGTCAGCCTGCACGCCGTCCTCGAGCGCTACGCCGAGCGATCCCTGCGGCTGCCGCTCGACCTCGCGCTCTTCATCGCGTGCGAGATTGGCGAGGCGCTCAGCGGGGCGCGGACGATGCGCGATCATCGCGGCCTGCAGCTCGGAATGCTCCACCTCGCGCTCGGCGCGCGGAAGGTGCTGCTGAGCTGGCGCGGCGAGGTGAAGGTCTCCGACTTCGAGACGTCGATGGCGCAGCTCGCATCGTCGAGCATCCGCAACCTCCGCGCCGTCGCGCATCGCACGGCGACCATGGCGCCCGAGGTCGCGCACGGCCACGTGGGCGACGGTCGGTCGGACGTCTTCTCGCTCGGCGTGCTCCTGCGGGAGATGTTCGTCGGTCCGCGCTTCGGTCGCGACGTGAAGAACGCCGATGCCGTGCGCCTCGCGCGCGACGGCTTCGTGCAGCCCATGTCGTTCCAGCCGCATCTTCCCGTGGCGCTCGTACAGGTCATCGAGCGCGCGCTCGAGATCGATCCCGTCGACCGCTACCCGAACGCGAGCGCCATGGCCTTCGAGCTGCGGCGTATCGCGCTCGCGATGGGCGTCGCAGACGGTCGGCTCTTCCTCCGCCGAGCGCTGGATCGCGATTTCGGCAATGATGCCTCCGAGGTGACCGCCGAGCGACCCTACAGCACGCCGCCTGCGCCTGCGCCTCCGCCTGCGCCTCCGCCCGCGCCTGCGGCCAAGAGCCGGCCTTCGCCGGTGCGACCGGATGACCTCCTCGATCTGATCGACCTCGACGCAATGCCCACGATCGCGAACGACGACTGAGCGCGACCGCGCGGTTGTTTACGCCGAGGCTCCTTGACCCTCCGCGCCGGGGGTGAAAGCGTGATTGTGCGGTGGCCGATCTTCTTCCTGTCCTCGTCGCGGACCTGGTCGAGGAGTCCGCACGCGACTTCCTCGAGGAGGTCGCGCGCGAGAACGAGGAGGCCTGGGTGCCGCTCGTTTCCGCACCGGTCGATCAGTCGCGGCACTTGCTCGAGATCTACACACCGAGGTCGACCGAGCCGTTGCGGCTCATTGCCGACCCGACCGGACCTCCGACGGAGCACGGCTTTCCGCTGCGACTTTCGTTGCTCTCGGACGATGCGGCCCAGGCGCTGCTGGTGCCGACGGTCGAGCACGTCGCCGTCGGCCTCGACTTCGCCATCGCATCCGACCTCGAGCCGGCGCTGCATGGCGCGATCGAGCAGACGGTGGGCGGCTCCCGGCCCGAGCCGCGCATCGCCTTCGCGCGGCACGACACGCCGACGCTCCCGCGCGCGGGGACCGCGCGACGGCCGACGCCCATCCGCATCAGCGACGCGCACTCCGCCGAGCTCGCCGGTGATCCGCCGCCGAACAGCGCGCGCGTGCGCGATGCGCTGATCGGGCGCTCGCTCGCGGGAGGGAAGCTCCAGATCGAGTCGCTCGTTGGCACCGGAATGATGGGTGCCGTCTACAAAGCGCTCCATCGCGAGCTCCGCATCCCCGTTGCCGTGAAGGTGCTCCACGAGTCCTTCCAGCACGACGTGGACTTCTGCCGGCGCTTCTACGACGAGGCGCTGGCGGCGAGCCGGCTCGATCATCCGAACCTCGTTCGCGTCTACGACTTCGGGCAGGAGCCGGACGGCCTCCTCTATCTGTCCATGGAGCTCGTGGCGGGACGTTCGCTCCGCACTGCGCTCGGGCAAGAAGGCGCGATGTCGGCCAAGCGCATCGCCGAGATCATGATGCAGGTCTGTGCCGGCCTCGGGCAGGCTCACGCCCGCGGCATCGTCCATCGCGACGTGAAGCCCGACAACGTCGTGCTGGTGATGCGCCAGGACGACGACGGCAAGCCGTTCGAGCAGGTCAAGGTCTGCGATTTCGGCCTCGCGCTCCTTCGCGCGAGCGATGCGGCGAACGAGCGCTTCGCAGGAACGCCCGTCTACATGTCTCCCGAACAGTGTCGCGGCGACGACCTCGATGCGCGAACCGACGTCTACGCGTGCGGGATCATGCTCTTCGAGCTGGCCACGGGGACTGTGCCGTTTCTCTCCGACAAGCCGATCGTCGTGATCAATCGTCACCTGACCATGCAGCCGCCGACGCTCGCTTCGGTGCGCCCCGACGTCGACGCTCGCCTCGAGCCGATCGTGCAGAAGGCGCTCAAGAAGGTGCGCGACGATCGCCACGAATCGGTGCGCGCGCTGCGGACGGAGCTGAAGGTGCTGCTCGCGCCGCCGCCGGGGACGTTCAACCTCGAGCACGAGGCGTCGCAGGTCGCGGAGCCGGCGCCCTCGCCAGAGCCTCCGATGTCTGTGCGCTCTCCGCGGTCGGCGCCGTCACTCGCGCCGGCATCGGCACGCGCGGGAGTGCCGTCGTGGCTCGAGGACAACCAGGCCGGCTACTCCAGCTTCCTCACCGACATGGCGACGGGGGAAAAACGCCACGCGGAGGTCTCGAGCTCGCTCGCGCGCGATCCGCGTACGTGGCTCACGAAGCTCGTCGCCGAGCGCGATCCTCGTGCCCTCGACAAGATGCTCGACGAGGTCGAGGGCGCGGCGCGCCTGCTCGCGCAGCGCGCCGATGCGCG
>JAYTOQ010000189.1:0-1542 GCA_043747665.1 Polyangiaceae bacterium
GCTCAAGGAGGCCGGCGTCGACGTCGACATGAAGACGTACGACGGCGTCACGCACGAGTTCTTCGGCATGGGCGCCGCGGTCGGCGACGCGAAGGATGCCATGGACTACGCCGGTGGTCGCCTCGAGAAGGCGCTGAAGCCGCGCTGAGCGGAGACCACTCGCGATCGCGGGCGACGCAACATTATCGAGCGATGGTGAACGGCGGCTGGCCGGTCGCCGAGAGCACCTGCCGCCAGAGCTCGCCGCCCGGATCCACGCGCTTGTCGTGGGCGAGCACATGCTCGAGCGAGACGTGCGTGAAGCAGCGGTGCCATCGACCGACCATGACGTCGGTCTTCCCCGCGAGCCCGGCGTGGACGGCGTTCCGCGCGAGCTCATCGCAGAAGACCGCGTCCTCCGCGGACGGTCGCGTCGCCCGGACGAGATAGCTCGGGTCGATGTACTTGAGCGCCGTGGGAATGCGCTTCTGCGCGAGGTGCGCCTCGATCGCGTGCTTGAGATAGCGGCCGACATCCTGGCCGTCGGAGTCGAAGCGGATGTTGCCGGATGCATCGCGCGGGGCGCCCGCGTCGAGGCTCCGGCTCGCGCATCCCTCGCCGACGACCAGCACCGCATGATGGCGCTTCGTGAGGCGTCCCGCGAGCCACGCCAAAAAGCCGCGTTCGCCTTCGAGGTCGAACCGGCTCTCCGGGATGAGGCACGCGTTGACCTCGTGGCTTGCGAGCGTCGCCTGCGCGGCGATGAAGCCCGCCCTCCTTCCCATCAGCTTGACGAGACCGATGCCGTTGTGGACGCTGCGAGCCTCGGCGTGAGCGGCCTCGATGACGAGCCTCGCCGTCGCGACCGCCGTATCGAAGCCGAAGGTCTTGTCGACGAACGCGATGTCGTTGTCGATGGTCTTGGGAATGCCCACCACCGCGATCCGCAGCGACCTGCGAGCGACCTCCTCGTGGAGGGCGTGCGCGGCGCGCATGGTGCCGTCGCCGCCGATCAAGAACAAGATGTCGACGCGATGGGCGACGAGGCCGCCGACGAGCGCCGACGCCTCGCGCGTGCCGCGTGACGTCCCGAGGAACGTCCCGGCGTGGATGTGGAGGTCGCGCACGAGCGCGGGCTCGAGAACGATCGGTCCGAGCGGCTCCTCCGCCACGAGGCCTCCTAGCCCGAAGCGAAAGCCGAGGATCTTCTCCACGCCGTACGCGTGCCGCAGCTCGAGGACGATGGCGCGGATGACGTCGTTGATGCCCGGGCAGATCCCCCCTGCGGTCAGGATGCCGACGGTGACGCGCTTCGGATCGAAGAAGATGTTCTCCCGCGGACCTGCCAGCTCGAAGGCTCGCGGACCGTTCGCCACGGCGCGACGCGGGAGCTCGATCTCGCGGAGCACACGCGCGTCATCGGGCGTGAACGCCGGCGCGTCATCGGTGCCCGACGGCGCGAGGAGAAGCGGCGAGCGGATGGTGCGGTCGCCCAGCGTGCGCACGCTCTGGTCGTGTCTCATGCGCATCGTCAGTACCGATCGAACGCGTGCGGGTGCACGG
>JAYTOQ010000190.1:0-3437 GCA_043747665.1 Polyangiaceae bacterium
ACGCCCTCACGCTCCACTGCATGAAGAGCTACATCTCGCGCTGCGAGGAGACCAGCGAGGCTCGCCTCGCCGCCGCGAAGGCGAAGCTCGAGGCCGGCACCCCCGACGAGACGAGCGTCGCCAAGTTCATGACCCCCGAGGCTTTCAAGGGGCTCTGCGACAAGGGCGAGTACGGCACGGGGCCGTGCCCCACGGCCAACGCGGTCGGCGCGTGCGCAAGCCCCTCCGACCGGCGCGTCCTCTACGCAGGCGACAAGGGCTACACCGCCGACGAGTTCGCCTACGAGTGCGGGAAGAAGTCCACGCCCGAGACCATCGACGGCAAGCCTCTGCCCGCCGCCACGCCCAAGCGCATGAGCTGCTTTCATAAGAAGACCAGCACGTGCGAGGAGGACGACTTCCACGGTCGCTCGAGCCGCACCACCTTCTGCACCGCGAACGGGGCGTTCGACGGTCCGACCGAGTTCGCCCTCGCCCCCTGCCCGACTGACAAGCGCACCGCCTCGTGCAAGGACAAGCCGATGGATCTGCTCAACGGCAAGTCCCTCGAGGAGACGCGCGTCAGGTTTGCGTACGGCGCAAAGGCCGGCACGAGCATGAAAGAAGTCTGCGGCTACGAGAAGGGTACCTTCACGAAGCTGTGAACGTCACGCGCGCGGGAAGGTCGCCGTGAACGTGGTTCCAGCTTCGGCGGTCGAGGTGACGGACGCGTCGCCACCGTGCCGCTGCGCGATCTCGCGCACGATGAACAGGCCGAGCCCCACGCTACGGTTCTTGCTGCCCACGGTCACGCCGCGGGTCATGGGGCGGAAGATCGTGTCGAGCATCGCCGGGGGGATCGGAACGCCTGCATTGTGCACGGAGATTGCGAACGACGCCGGCTCGACCCGGGAGGTCACGGTGACCGGCACGTCGGGCTGGCCGTAGACGACGGCGTTCGCGACCAGGTTGCCGACGAGCTGCTCGAGGCGGTTCGCATCCGCGACGCACGGGCCTTCGCCGGAACGAATGTGCAGGATGGTCCGGCTCGGGTGCGCCAGCCGCAGCTCCTCGAGGCCTTCCGCGACCGCCGCGTGCAGATCGATGGGCTCGAGCGTGACCGAGAGGCCGCCACCGAGCCGCGCCTGGGTGAAGTCGAGCAGCTCCGCGATGAGCCGGTTCGCGCGCTTCGTGGCGCGGCGGATCTGGCTGACGAAGCGCTGTTCACGCACCGAGAGCTCTCCCGTCGTGAGGAGCGCCGAAGCCATCAAGATGCTCGACAGCGGATTGCGGAGGTCGTGGCTGACGATGCCGATCATCTGCTCGGCGAAGAGCGCGCGATCCTTCGCATCGTCGCGGAGCCGCGTGGCTTCGGCCACCAGCTCCTCGAGGCGCTTGCGCGACAGCACCAGCTCTCGCTCGTAACGATCGCGATCGCGCGCGACGAAGGCCGCGAGCTCGTGAATCATCACGCCCTCCTCCTCGACGCGCTGCGCGTTGAGCACCATCGGAATCGTGGTGCCGTCCGTATGCTGGATCTCCAGCTTCACCTCCGAGATCGATCCCTGCATCCGGAGGAGCGGCGCCCAGTGCGTCTGATGGAAGATGCGCCCGCCCATCGTGAGGAGATCCTGGAACCTCTTCTTCCCGACGAGCTCGGACGGTGTCCGTCCCAGCCAGCCGCAGAACGTGCGATTGACGCGCAGGAACGTGCCGTCGTCGGCCGTCCGCATGAGCGCGACGGGCGCGCTGTCGAGGTCGGAGACCACGGCGCTCAGAGGCCTTCTTTCACGAGGAAAGCGTCGATCGCGTTGGCGCTCAGGCTTGGCGCGCTGAGGTGCGGGCAGTGACCGACGTTGTCGATGATGCTGAGCGTGCTGTGGGGCAGCGAGCTCTGCAGGTACTCGCCGACGGTGACGGGCGCGATGAAATCGTCGGTGCATTGGACGATCAGCGTGGGCGTCGTGAGCTTGGAGACCTCGGGGCGGACGTCCGAGAGGAACGTGACGCGCGCGAAGTGCTTCGCGATCTCGGGATCGGTCCGGCAGAAGCTGTTCGTGAGCTCGGCCCCGAGCTCCGGCTGGTCCGGCGCGCCCATGATGACAGGCGCCATGTTGCTGGACCATCCGAGGTAGTTGCTCTCGAGCGTCTCGAGCAGCGAGTCTATGTCCTTGCGCGAGAAGCCGCCGATGTAGTCGCCGTCGTTGATGTAGCAGGGCGACGGGCCGATCATGATCTGCGCGGCGAAACGACTCGGGTCCTTCAGGTTGGCGAGCATTCCGATCATCGCGCTGACCGAGTGGCCCACGAAGAGCGCCGGACCTTCACTGAACTCCTTGACGATCTCGAGCACGTCGTCGGCGTAGCCATGCAGCGACCCGTACTTCTCCTCGTCGAACGCCGACAGGTCCGAGCTCCCGCTGCCCACGTGGTCGAAGAGCACCGTGCGGTAACGCTTCGCATACACCGGGGCGAGGAACCGCCACATGTTCTGATCGCAGCCGAAGCCGTGGGCGAAGAACATCGTCGCCGGCCCGGTGCCAAAGACCTGAACGTGGTTGCGCTGCTGAACGCCCATCGTAGGAGCCTACCCGAGATGACTCGCCGCGTGAGGCGCCGCGCGCCCGGATTCCATGCTCGCGCTCGCTCGCGGCGGCTGCCATTGAACGGCCAAGTAACGAGGTCGTCGAACTGGGCTTCGACGTCCCATTCCAGGGCGCGAAGTTCCAGCCGTGGCATCGACTTCCCTTCCCCTACCGAGACGTACGAAGGCCATCGGGCCACCTCGCCCACGCAAGAGTAGAGCGCGTCACACGCCGTGCTCGATCGATGTCGAGCACGGCGCGCCGCGCCGCGCCGCCTGAACGCGATGTCCTGGCGTGCGCGCGGCTAGTGACGACCGCCACCGCTGCCGCCCGAGCCGCCGGAGCCGGAGCCGCCAGCGCCGCCCGCGCCGCCATGAGAGCCCGGGCCGGACTTCGGCTTCGATGTCGAGGCCGGGGGCGTCGAGCGTCCGACGCGCGGCTCGCTCCTTCGGCTTCGGGCGACGTCTGGGTGGTGGCGGGCGGACAGCTCCAGCGCTGGAGCGTCGCGGCGACGCCGGTCGATGGCGACGAGGCGACCTGGACGTCGACGGTGGAGCCCATCTACGCAGCGGTCTGCAGCAGCTGCCACGCGCAGCGTGCCGCGATCGCCACCTGGTCGAGGCCGTAGACCAAGCTCAGGGCTTCGCGTTCGGGCAGCCGTCCTTCGGAAGCGCACCCAGCCCGTCTTCCTTCTTGTCGAGGCACTTGTCCATGGCGTCGGGGATGCCGTCTCCGTCGCTGTCCTTGTCGGCGCCCGTCATCGTCGCGGGCGTCGCGTCGGGCGTCGGCGTGGCGGGGGGCGGAGGGGAACCGCAGCCGACGGCGACCGCGACCACGAGCATGGAGAGACACGAAACGGTGAGCTTGAGCATG
>JAYTOQ010000191.1:0-18371 GCA_043747665.1 Polyangiaceae bacterium
CCCTCCAAGGCCGCCTGCACCGGCGCGTCGAGCTGCGCCGCGGGCTCGGTCTGCACCGCGACCGGCTGCACGACGACGTGCTCCGACGGCGTTCCGTGCGCGAAGGGCGAGGTCTGCAAGGCCGGGCTCTGCTCGGCGCCCGCCGTCGATCCCGGGGCGAAGAAGGACTGCTCGACGAAGAGCGACTGCGGCGACGGCAAGGCCTGCGTCGCGGGCACCTGCGAGGCATGTGGCGGCTCGGCGGGCCCCTGCCCGTGCACGACGGCCACCGTCGCGACCGACTGCGCGAGCGGTCAGGCTTGCGTCGGCGGCTCGTGCACCGCGCCGACGAACACGTGCAAGTTTTCGAGCGAGTGTGACAGCGGCAAGCTCTGCGCAGACGGTCAATGCCTCGTGAGCTGCGAGTCGACGCCGTGCGCCGCTGCCTTCACGTGTCAGAAGAGCGTCTGCCAGCCCACCGTCGGCGGCGGCGGCGGTACCGCTTGCACCACCGACCAGCAGTGCAGTGGTGACACTCCGCAGTGCGTGGCGGGCGCATGCGCGAAGGCATGCGCGGGCGATGCCGAGTGCGGCGGCGGGAAGTTCTGTGACCAGGGCGCATGCGTCCTCGACACGCGGCCCCACCCGAACTGCACGGACGACTCGCAGTGCACGGGCTCCGGCGGCGCACCGCGGAAGTGCCTCGAGGGCTTTTGCAAGTACACGTGCACGGCAGCGCAGGGCGACGCCTACTGCCGCACCATCGACACTCGCATCGGTAGCTGCGCGAAGGATCTCGTCTGCCGCTCGGCCGCCGAGGCGAACGCGCAGTGCGTCGCGAGCTCCGGGTGCGCCGTCGGCCAGAGCTGCGTCGACAACGCCTGCAAGTGAGCTGACCGGCTCTCCGGTCTCGTCGGGTCGGGTCGGGTCGGGCCGGGTTGGGTCTAGTCGCCGCTCGCGCACGAGCTCGGGTGGACCGAGCTCGACGCGGTCTCCACGCGCTCGACCTGCACCGTCACGTACTCGGCCTCGAACTTCGTGCGAAGGACGTCGCCGAGGCGCGTTCCCAGGTCGGGATCGACGCCGTCTGCGGTGACGTGGACCATAACGGCATCGTGGCCGGTGCCGAGTGACCAGACGTGCAGCGCGTGCACCTGCACGACACCGGGATGCGCGAGCACCACCTTGCGGACGCGCGCGACGGGCAGGCGCGGGGGCGCAGCATCGAGGAGAACGAGACCGGCGTCGCGCACGAGCCGGAGCGCGCCGATGATGAGGATGGCGACGACGAGGAAGCTCGCGAGCGGGTCGACGATCGGTGACGCGCCATACTTGATCGCCACGCCCGCGATGAACGCCGCGAAGGAGCCGAGCGCATCGCCGAGGAGATGGAGCCACGCGCCGCGCAGGTTGAGGTGATGGGCGTGGGCGTCGGCGTGGTGGCCTTCGTCTTCGTCGGCGGGAGCGGGTGCGCGCGCGGGCGCGTGGGAGTGGCCCGCGTGGGAGTGGCCCGCGTGGCCGTGCATCGCGCCGTGGAGGATCCACGCGCTGAAGCCGTTCACGACCAGCGCGGCGGTCGCCACGATGAGCATGATGTTCGAACGCGGCATCGTGGGGTTGGCGAGATGCTGTAGCGAGTCGCGCACGAGCTCGATGACCACGCCGAAGACGAGGACACCGTTGACGAGCGCCGCCAGCGGCTCGACGCGACGCAGACCGAACGTGAAGCGCGGGCTCGGACGTCGCGTCGCGAGACGCATCGCGCCGAGGCTGATCGCCAGCGCGAAGACGTCCATCAGGAGGTGGTAGGCGTCGGCCTCGAGGACATCGCTGCGCGCGGCCTTCGCGCCGAGGAGCTCGACGACGAAGAACGCCGCGATGACGACAAGCACCAGCAAGAGCCGCCGAGCCTGCCGCCGCTCGGTCGCGGCAGTGGCCGCATCGGTCTCGGCTTTGTCACGCGGCCCGGCTTTTACAGGCGGAACCGAGTTCCCGTGGCCATGCTCGTGGCCGTGCTCGTGGTCATGCTCGTGCTCGTGGTCATGATCGTGATCATGCCCGTGCGACTTCCGGTTCTCTTCCGACGCCATCAGATGAGGACGAAGTCCTCGCCGGCGACCGACGTGGTCGAGCTGCCGAGGACGCTGGAGGTCTCCTCGTCGCGCTCGACCGCCGCGAGGTAGAGCCCGGAGAGGATCGCGGGATGATCGCGCACGAGACCGAGGAACTCGCCGCGCGGAAGGTGGAGCGTGACCGTCGGGTGCACAGCTACGACGTCGGCGTTCGCCTTGCGCCGGAGCACGAGCGCGACCTCGCCCACCGTCTCGCCGACGGGGAGCGTCGCGATCACGAACGACTCGCCGCCCTCCTCGTGACCGATGATGGCGACCTCGCCCGAAGCGATGAGGTGCAGGCCCGTCGTGTCCTTCCCCTCCTCGATCAGCTTGTCGCCCTTCTCGAAGACGCAGGTCTCGAAGCGCTCGACCAGCGCCGGGCGCTCCGTGGGGTCGACGGCGAGGAGCACCTTCGACGTGCGCACGAGGTTCGCCACCATGCGGCGCCTGCAGTGCGCCGCGAGCTCGATGCCCACGTCGGGTCGCTTCTCGGCGACGGCTTCGAGCGCATCGCGGCGCGCGACGAGGAGGATGGACGGCCGGCAGGCGATGACGCTCGCGGCGCGAGGCGCGCGCGAGAGGAGCGCCATCTCGCCGAAGAGCGCGCCGTTGTTGAGCCGGGCCAGCGTGACCACGTTGCCTTCTTCGTTGGTGCGTCGCACCTCGAGCTCGCCACGCGCGACGATGTACGCCTCGGCGCCCTCCTCGCCCTCGGAGATGACGGCGTTGCCCGCGGGCACCGTGAACATCTCGAAGCAGCCGATGAGCGCGCGGAGACCGTCCTTTTCGAGGGCGCTGAAGAGCGGCAGCGGCGATACCAGCGGCGGCTCCGACTCGGCGAGCGCTTCGTACTCGAGCGACGCGTCGTGGATGATGCTGGTGGCCTTCGAGAGCAGCGCTGGACCCGTGAGGAACGAGCTCAGCGGCTGGAAGCTCGCGTCGTGCGGGAGCGGCGGCGGAGGCGGGGCGGCATCGTCCGCGAGACGAGGCGAGCCGGCGCAGAACGCCGCGGCGATCTCGTCCATGAGCGGCGCCACGTCGACGCCGAGCGCGCGGAGATCGCCGAGCGCGGCGACGGCGAGCGGTAGGTTTCCCGTGTCGATGGCGCGCTTCACGCCCAGCTCGAAGCCCTCGATGGCCGCCTCGGTGCGCCCCGAGTCTGCGAGCAGGCGGCACGTGAGGATGAGCGCGCTCGACACCGATGCGTCTTGCTGCACGACCGCGGCGCTCCAGCGAAGCGCCGCCTCCCGCTCGCCGGCCAGGAGCAAGGCGAGCGCGCGGTCCAGCGGCGAGTCCACGCCACGAGAGTGGGCTCCGGGCAGGTCCGGCGGGGCCATGCGCATCATCGGCCTCCTATACTACAGGAGGCCATGCGGTTCGGTGCTATCGCCGTCTCAGCCACTTAGCGCTCCGGCATTTCGCGCGAGCTCAGTCGTCGGCATCGCCTTTGGAGTCCGCGCGCGCTGCCGACTCGCGCTCGCTGAGCGAGCTCATCGCGTTGGCCGTGGCGGTCACGAGCGGAACGACCTTCGGATAATCCATCCGCGTCGGCCCGATGATGCCGATGGAGCCCGCGCTTCGTCCGAGGTTCGTGTACGACGCACCGACGATCGACAGGTGCCCTCCTGCGAGGTCTCCCGCCTCGCGCCCGACCACCACCGACGTGCCCTTCGCGGCGAGCGTCGCATCGAGGAGGCGGACGATGCTCTGCGCTTCGTCGAGTGCGTTGACGATCTCCTTCAGCCCTTCGCCGCCGGCGAACTCGGGCAGGTTGAGGAGCTTCGAACGGCCCTCGATGACCACGTCGGCGCCCGCATCGGCGGCGTCCGCGAGCGCAGCTTCGCCGAGCTCGAAGGCGCGCTTTCGCACGGCATCGTTCTGCACCTTGTCGCTCTGGAGGCGACGCGCGAAGAGCTCCCTGAGCTCGCCGAGTGAACGGCCCTCGATGACGTCGTCGAGGAGGTTGTGCACCTTGAGGAGCTCATTCTCCTCGACGGTCGCGCGGAAGAAGACGTTCTGCACCGAGCCGTTCGTCATGACGAGGACGGCGAGCACTTCGCCGGGCAGCGTGCGGATGAAGCGGAGGTGCTTGAGGGTCATGGACTCGGCGCGCGGCGAGACCACCACCGCCGCGGTACCCGCGAGCTCGGATAGGAGGCGACCCGTCTCACGCAGGAAGTTCGGCCCCGGCTCGATCTCGGAGAAGCGCTGCACGAGGTTGGTGTTCTCCTCGTCGCTGAGGACGCGTACCTCCATCATCGCGTCGATGAAGAGGCGGAACGCGCGGTCGGTAGGGACACGACCCGCGCTGGTGTGAGGCTGGTGGAGGTAGCCCATCTCTTCTAGATCGGAGAGGACGTTGCGGATGCTGGCGGCCGACAGGGCGATGCCCTTCTTCGAGAGCGTCCGCGACCCTACCGGCTCACCGGTCGCGACGAACTCGGTGATGCTCGCATAGAGGATCTGTCTTGCGCGTTGCGACAGCTCCGACATTCCCGATGCTCCGTCGACGATCCTAGCATTTCGCGGCTCGTTTTCCCTGATGGCCGTCGGCGGGCTAAGCTGCACCGCGATGCGCGGTTCGTTCGTCCAGCGGCTCGTCACCTTCGCGGCGCTTGGGGTCGTCGTCGGAAGCGCGCTCGGCTGCGGGCCAGGGCTGGCGGTCCGCGGGCACGGGGTGGAGCCGATCGGGAGAGCGGGGGCGAACGCGGAGGCGAGGGCGGACGCCGACGAGCACGAGCACGAGCACGAGCACGAGGGCGAGGGCGAGCTGCCCGTGTTGCCGCCGGCCGCGGTGATGGAGGAGCCGAGCGGGCTGGAGATGGCGTCCGCGCGAGGCGCGCCGGCTTCGCGGTACGGGGCCCTCGGCCGGGCCCAGTGCGAGGCCGAGCTCGACAAGCGGCACATCGCCTACGAGCGCGTCGGCGAGACGCGCGGCGTGATCGCGCCGTTACGGCTGAAAGGGGCGATCGCCGGTGTCGACTTCCATTCGATGCTGCCGGCGGCGCAGCGACGGACGTCCCCCTACGAGATTTACGATTGTCGATTGGTCCTCGCGCTCGACGACTGGGCGCGCGTCCTCACGCGGTACGACGTCGTCGAGGTGGTGCACTACTCGGTGTACCGGCCGCCGCCCGCGAAGCAGGTCCTCAACGGCGCCGCCGGACGGAGACACAGCGGGGCGCTCGCCATCGACGCTGCCATCTTCAAGACACGCGACGGGCAGACGATCAGCGTGGAGAAGGACTTTCACGGACGCATCGGCAGCAAGCCGTGCGGTGGGAGCGCGGCGTCGAGCGCGGCCGGGTTGCCGGCGAACGCGGTGACGCTACGGAAGATCGTGTGCGAGGCGGCGGAGGCGCAGTTGTTCAACGTGTTGCTGACGCCGGATTTTAACTGGCCGCACAGGAATCATTTTCATCTCGAGGTGAGTGCGAACGGGAGATGGGTTTATCTGCGCTGAGCGAGTGCGCTGAGCGAGTGCGCTGAGCGAGAGCGACCGCCTACCGCTCTCGCTCACTTCACCGTGACGCCGACGGTTTTCAGCCAGGCGGCGACGGCGTGGCGCGATGCGTCGTCGAGGCGCGTGTGCCAGTTCGTGATCGGGAGGCCCACCGAGTCCTTTGCTTCGGGGCCCAGCGTGTAGTTCGAGTTCACGCCGACCACGACCTGCACGCCGTCGCGCTTCGCATACAGCGGACCGCCGGAGTCACCGGGGCACAGACCCGCCTTCGAGCGCGCGGCGCCCGGGCCCGCGGTCAAGGAGTAGATGCCCGCGACCTGCGGCACGTCGGCGGCGAGGACCGAGCTTCCGTCGTGGACTGCGCGGTCTGCCGGTACGAGCCGCGTCTCCGCGTACTTCAGCGTCAGCGCGCCACGCGCGTCCGGAACCAGCACGCCCGCGGTGCAGCCGAAGCCCAGCACCGTCACGCGTTCACCGGCGGTCAACGGTGCAGCTGCCACCGTCGCTACCGGCACATCGACGAGATCCGTCGTCAGCTCGATCACCGCGACGTCCGCCGCATCGAGACGCGCCGTCACCGACGACGCGGCACAGTACGCATCCTCGCAGGCCTTCAGCCACGTCGGATGAACGTCGACTGCAGCGACCTCGAGGTCCACGTCGCCCTTGCCGGGCTCGTGCGCGATCGAGATCTTCGAGCCCTTCGGGAAGCGAACGCTCACCGTCGCCGGGTCGAGCACGCAGTGCGCGGCGGTGAGCAGCCGCTTCGGCGCCACCTTCGTCGCCGTGCAGCCGCTCTTCAGGTAGACGGTGGCCGCGAACTGACCTGCGCTCGCCGCTTTGCCGCCAATGAGCGCGTCGTCGCCTTGCTCGGCGTCGGCTTCGCTCGCATCCGAGGGCGCCGCGCACGCCGCTCCACCGAGCGCGGCCATCGCCGCGCCGAGCAGGACCAGCGCATGGAGCGTCCGTCCCATGATCATTCCGCTTCGTCGTGCGCCGCGGCGACGTCGCCGATCATGCCTTCGGACTCGAGCTGATCATCCGGCACCGGCGCTTCGACGGCGTCCGGCTGCGCGACTCCCGGCGGACGCGGCAGCGGCGTGAAGCTTCCGGCCTGGAACTTCGCGCGGTCGGCGACGTGCGCCTCCATGTACTTCACGAGCTCGCCGTACGTGACGCACTTCACCTCGGCCAGACCGCACACGCGCTTCGTGAACGACTGCATCGCCTCCCAGTACGCGCCGCCGTTCCACTTCGAGAAGTGGTGACCGATGTGCACGGGCGCGCGGTTGCCGAAGTAGTTGTCCTGGAAGTACTTCATGTACGTGTCCAGCATCTCCTTCTTGTACGCGTCCTTGTTCTCCGGCTTCGAGACGCCGGCCGACTGCGAGTAGTAGAAGTTGTAGTCCATCGAGAGCGTGCGCTTGCCGGAGCCGACGATGCGCACCTGCGCCAGCGGGAAGTTCCACACGCCGCCGATCTTTTCGGGCCAGTAGTTGGGCGCGCCGCTCTTGCTCGTGTCGTAGGTGAAGTTGTTCTTCGCGAGCGTCTTGTAGAGACCGGCGCTGAACCCGAGGAGCGGAGCGCGGAAGCCCTTCACGTCCTGGATGCCGAAGCCGAGGTCCACGGAAGCGACGCCGGCCGTCTCTGCGGCCTTGAAGATGAGCGGGTTGAACTGCGCGAACTCGCTGTCCCAGTCGCCCTCGGTCCACGTCGAGCCGTCGAAGTGGCCATTCGCGTGCGACGCCATCTCGTGACCTTCGTCGTGAGCCTTCTTCACCTGCTGCAGGCGGAGCTCGATGTTCGCGGAAGGTCCGCCGAAGCCGATGTCGGACTTGCCGACGCCGTGATGCGGGCCGTTGTAGATCGCCTTCTTCGCGTCGGGGATGAAGTAGGTGCCGCTCATGAAGTACGTGTATTTTGCACCCGACTGCTGGGCGAACGCGCGCGACTCCTGCCAGAAGTTGAGGTTCAGCGAGCCGTCGAACGCAAGGAGCACGAACTGCGGCGGGCGCTCCGAGCTCTGCGCCGCGCCTGCCTGATTGGCGTCGTCGCTACCGTCGTCGGTGGCGGCGCCGCTGCAGCCGACGACCGTGAGAGCGGCGAGCGAGAGGGTGAGAGCGGCGAGCGGGCGGAGCAAACGACGGAGGGACATGGCGGGCTCCAGAGGGAAGGGCGCTGCGACGGCGCACTCTCTTCCGGAGCATCCTGTGTGCCAAGGTGCGCCTCTAGTACTTTTAGCTACTTGGCCGATGATCTGGTCAAGAACAATCCACTCTCACGCGAACGGGATCCACCCGCGCGGCCCCGGGCGTCACGCCTTGCCGTGCATCCACTTCTTGAGGAGCGGCGTCAGGGCGAGCAGCAGAACAGCCGGACCGATCGAGCTCACGATGAGGAACCCGTAGATCGGCACGTGCACCTTCTCGAGCAGCGACTCGAGGATGGCGGCGAGGTAGTTCGCGACCGCGCTCGAGAAGAGCCAGAGGCCCATGGCGAGCGACGTGACGCGCGGCGGGGCGAGCTTCGTGACCATCGAGAGGCCGATGGGCGAGAGACATAGCTCACCGATGGTGTGGACGAAGTACACGGCGGCAAGCCAGCCGGCGCCCGCCTTCGTGCCCGATGCGATGGCGAGCTTCTGGCCCACGTAGAGGACCATGAACCCCATGCCGAGGAGGATCATGCCGATGGCCATCTTCGTCGGTGTCGAGCTCTTGAACTTCCCCGAGTCGAGCTTCGACCACATGTTCGAGAACGTCGGCGCGAGCGCCACGATCAGGAGCGGGTTGATCGCCTGGAACTGCGACGCCGGGATGTTCGTCGTCTTGCCGTACATCAGGTCGTAGACGGCGAGGCCCACGGTCGCGAGGCCCATGAGGACGAACATCCCGGTGAGCCCGAGCCACAGGGCCTGGCCGCTGATCTCGCTCTTCGTCGAGCGCCGGAAGTTGTACGCGCACGCGAACACGAACGCAGCGATCAGCAGCATGCCCAGGCCGCTGATGTCGCGGTCGGTCTGCTTGTCGGCGAAGAGCGTCATCGTTCCGCCGGCCTGCTCGAACCCCATCCAGAAGAAGATGTTGAACGCGACCAGGATGATGATGACGGTGACCTCCTGCTTCTCGGAGGCGCTGGTGCCCTTGTACAGCTGGAAGAACACCACCGAGACGGCGGCGAGGAGGAGACCGAGCTTCGGCCAGCCGGGCAGCCCGGTCCACACCGGGCCGACAAAGTTCCACGCGAAGAGCACGCCATAGACGACGGCGGCAGTGGCGACGCACCAGATCGCGACGTCCGCGTAGTCCTTGGTGAGGAGCGTCGTCGGCTGTCCGCTGGGCAGGTCGTGCGCGCGATACGGACCGGCGCCGCCCTTCGTCGTCTCGTTGATGCGACCGGGGGGAAGGCCCGTGTCGCCGAGGTGCTTCTGACCGAAAACGAACTGCGCGAGGCCGAGCGACATGCCGATGGCGGCGGAGCCGAAGCCCATCGCCCAGCTGACACGCTCGCCGAGGTTGCCGCAGATGATCGGCGAGAAGAGGGCACCGAGGTTGATGCCCATGTAAAAAATCGTGAAGGCGCCGTCGCGACGAGCGTCGCCTTCGCGATAGAGGCCGCCGACCATCGTCGAGATGTTCGGCTTGAAGAAGCCGTTGCCGGCGATGAGGAGCCCGAGGGCGAGCGTCAGCGTCGCCGGGAACATCAGGAAGACCTGGCCGAGGCCCATCAAGATGCCGCCGATGAGGACGGCCTTGCGGCGACCGAGGATCTTGTCTGCGAGGTAACCGCCGAGCAGCGGCGTCAGGTAGACGAGGCCGGTGTAGAGCCCGTAGACCTCGAGCGCGTGATCGCGCGAGTACCCCAGCTTGTTGACCAGGTAGAGGACGAGGAGCGCGCGCATCCCGTAGTACGAGAAGCGCTCCCACGCCTCGGCGCCGAAGAGGACGTACAGGCCGCTCGGATGGCCTTGGGGCGGCATCTCGCCGTCGGTCCCGTGCGGGCGGACGGACGCGACTGCCGACGCTTCTTCCTTGCTCGACGGTCCCACGTCGGAGTCGACGGCTTCCTTCGCTGTTCCCTTGGTCGCCATCGTCCGTGAGGTCTCCTCAATGCCCCGAAAGGCGGCGCATCCAAGCACAAAGCCGGCGCCGTTCAAAGCGTCGAGGCGGCCTCACCACCGATCCATCGGTCAGTCGCGCAGCGAGTCGAGCACCGCCTGCATGTCCTCGGGGAGAGCGCTTTCCCAGCGCATTTCCGCGTTGGTTGCAGGATGCACGAATCCCAGCTCCGCGGCGTGGAGCATGAGCCGCGGCGCGGGCACCACCGTGCCTCGATACCCGCGAATGTAGACGCGTTCGCCGACCACGGGGTGCCCCGCCTCGGAGAGGTGGATGCGGATCTGATGGGTGCGTCCCGTCTCGAGTCGACATGCGATGAGGGTGCAGACGCCGAAGGCCTTGCTCTCGAGGCGCTCCACCACATCGAAGTGCGTCGTCGCGACCTGCGAGCGCTCGTTGCCGATGGCCTTCTTGCGCCCGCTACGATGCTCGATCGAGCCGCGAAGACCGTCGCCACGGTCCTCGATGAAGTGCGTCTTGATGATGCCGGCCTTGGCGTCTCCGTGGACGATCGCGAGGTAGCGACGATGCACGGTGTGGGCGCGGAACTCGTCCATGAGCGCCTTCTTCGCGGCCCACGTGCGCGTGAACACGAGGAGCCCGGACGTCTCCTTGTCGAGGCGATGCACGACGCCGAGCGTGGGTGGAGCTTTGCCGCGGCCAGCGCCCCGCTCGCGACGGGCGAGCGCCACGCGGACGCGCTCGTCGAGCGTGACTTCCTCGCCGCGTTCCATGGAGCGCTTTGCGATCGAGGCGCCCATTCCCTCGGGGTCGTAGGGCACGGTGCTCATGCCCGCGGGCTTCTCGACGACGACGATGTGGGGATCGACGTGGACGATGGCGCCGTCGGGCAGATCGCTGGCGATGGTGCGGGTGTTTCTGGCGGCGAGATCGATGGTGACGAGGTTGCCGGTCCGCACGTAGCGGACGGGATCGGTCACGGTCTTGCCGTCGATGGCGACTTTTCCACGGCGAACGAGGTCGCGAGCGCGGCCCCACGAGAGGCCGAATGCGACCCGGACGGCGCCGTCGAGCGCAGTTCCGCTCAGATCCAGTGGAACCGAGAAAGGTACAAGCTTTTTATCGCCGACCGCGCGGGCCGGCTTATCTGCGGACCCTGTCATGTTCGTTTGCCTCGCACGCGCAGGTAGCTTGACACGGGTTGCCCCAGCTCCGCACAATCGCTTCCGATTCACGGGTAAATCGGAGACGACCAGTGGCCAAGACCCTGCTCGCTGTCGACGACAGCGTCACGATGCGAAAGGTCCTCGAGATCACTTTTAGTGGCGAGGATTTTCAAGTCATCACCGCCGAGAACGCTCAGAGCGCTCTCGGAAAGCTCGGGGACAACCCCGGGGTCTTCGTCGTGGACACCGTTCTCGGTGGCGATCCGCGCGATGACGGCTACGCGCTCGCGAAGGAGCTGCGACGGCGCAGCCCGTCCGCGCCCATCATCATGCTCGCGAGCCGCTATGCGCCTTACGATCAGAATCGTGGACGCGACGCAGGCGCCGACGACTGGGCCGACAAGCCCTTCGACACGCAGCAGCTGATCGACAAGGTCCGCAAGGTCATCCTCGCGAAGGAAGCGGGCGGCGGACAGCCGGCCGCAGCGGCGCCTCCCCCGGCGCAGCATGTCGGCGGCGCTCCGCCGGCCGCTGCCGGCGGCGCTCCGTACCGTGCTCCTGCGCCTCCTGCGCCTCCTGCGCCTCAAGCGCCGGCGCCCATGGCGGCGCAGCAGCAAGGCGGAAACATCGGCGGCAGTGGCGGCATCGGCCGCGGCACGCAGCCGTCGGTCGCAAGCGCCGGCGGCGGCGCGGCATCGAGCGCGCGCACGGGCACGCTCGTCTTCGGAGAGTCCCCGAATTCTACGGCGGCCGCGCTTTCCGGCGGTCACGGTCCCGGGCCCATGCCTCCGCGCGCGGCGGCCGCGCATGCGGCTCCGGCGGCACCCGCCGCTTCGCCGATGGCGACGACGCACGGCGCGGGTGGCGTCGGCGGCGCGGTCGATCGCGCCAACGGCCAGCTCGCGGGCAAGCTCGGCGAGCTCGGTCTCTCTCCGGCCCAGGCCGACGCGGTGATGGCGCTCTCTCGCGAGGTCGTCGAGCGCGTGGTGTGGGAAGTCGTCCCGCACCTCGCGGAGACGATGATCAAGGAAGAGATCGCGCGCTTGATGAAGGAGTGACCACGCGCGACGCGCGCATTCCTGCGCGCGCGTCGTGAGGGTGAGGGTGAGGGTGACGGCGTCTCTCAGCGGCGGATCGAGCCGTGCGGCGTACCTTCGCCGTAGCCGGCCGCGGTCTGGACGCCGACGACGACGCGCTCGTGGAGCTCTGCGACGGTCCGTGCTCCGGCGTACGTGAACGCCGACTGCACGCCCGTGATCATGTCGACGAGGATCCCGCCGACGCTCTCCTGTCCTTCGCGGATGTAGATGCGCGACGTCGAGATGCCCTCGCGGAAGAAGCCTTTCTTCGCGCGCTCGAACGGATCGCGATCGGCAGCGCGATCGCTCACGGCCCGGCCGCTCGCCATGCCGTAGTTCTCCTTGTAGAGGAGGCCGTCCTTGTCCTCCTTCACGTCGCCTGGGCTCTCGTAGGTGCCGGCGAGCGCAGTGCCGACCATCACGCGTGAGGCTCCGGCAGCGAGATACAGCGCGACGTCGCGAGGGTGCTTCACGCCGCCGTCCGCCCAGACGTGCTTGCCGAGCTTCTTGGCCTCACGGGCGCACACGAGCACCGACGTGAACGTGGGGCGGCCCGCGCCGGTCTGCATGCGCGTCGTGCACATGGCGCCCGGACCAACGTTCACCTTGACGACGTCGGCGCCCGCTTCGATGAGCGCGCGTGTCCCTTCGGCGGTGCACACGTTGCCGGCGACGACGGGGATCTTGTTGCCGACGACGGCCTTCACGCCTCGGATGGTCTCCAGCATGCGTCGCTGATGGCCGTGCGCCGTGTCGAGCACGATCGCGGAGACCCCTATTTCCATGAGCCTTCGTGCGGTCTCCGGCGCCTGCGCGGAGATCCCTACCGCCGCGGCCACCATCAGCTCGCCGCTCGGCGAGAGCGCCGGACGAAGGAGCTCGAGCCGAACGGCGTCGTCACGCGTGAGGACGCCGACGAGCCGTCCGGCGTCGTCGAGCACGGGCGCCGCCTTCACGCGCGCCTCGTCCATCTGCAGGAAGGCGTCGCGGTTGGCGACGCCGAGCTTCAGCGCGACGAGACGATGCGACATGAGCTGCGAGACCGGCGTGTACTGATCGCGGTCGCGCAGCGCGGCATGCGTGACGACGCCGAGGGGGCGCCGCTCCTCGTCGACGACGACCACGAGGTCGTGCGAGCGCTTGCGGATGATTCCCGTGACGTCGCGCAGCGTGGCCCGCGGTGACACCGCGAGCGGTGTGTCGTACCGCGGGTCCGCCTCGTGAATGTGCTTCACGATCCGCGCGACCGTTTCGAGGTCCATGTCTTGCGGGAGCACGCCGAGGCCGCCGAAGCGCGCCATGGTCTCGGCCATGCGCTTGCCGGTGACAGCGTTCATGTTCGCCGACACGATCGGGTGCGAGCTGCCCGGAAAATCGGGCGGCGACAGGTCGGTATCGAGACGCGAGCCGCCGTCGAAATAGCCCGGGTTGAGAAAGACGTCGTCGGTGGAGAGCTCGAGCTCTTCGTCGTGGGCGGGATGGAGGAATCGCAAGGCGCCCGAACGCTACCGCATGCCGCGCCGTTTCCAAGGAGAACGCGCTGCGACCGTTCAGCTCGCCTTCCGCACCTTCACGACGCGCATGATGACGCTCTCCAGCCCTTCGTCCCCAGCGCCGCGTCTCTGCTCGCGAGGCGCGAGCGAGCAGACGATGCGAAGGCTGTAGTCGGAGGCTGCGAGCTCGGCGGTCATTCGAAAACAATGGAGAGTAACGGCCGGCGCTCCGGTTTCGTGTAGGCCTGCCGGCACCTTCGCCGTTGTGGTACTTCGACCGCATGGCGACAGCGGGCGATTCAGGCGCAAACGACAGCACGGGAGCTGCACCCGACCTCACCAAGGCCTACGAGCCTCGCGAGGTCGAGGAGCGCTGGTACGCGTTCTGGGAAAAGGAAGGCGTCTTCGAGGCGACCGACGATCCCAAGGACGAGCGCCCCGTCTACGTCGTCCCGCTGCCGCCGCCGAACGTGACGGGATCACTGCACATGGGCCACGCGCTCATGGTCACGCTCGAGGACGCGCTCGTGCGCTGGGAGCGCATGCGTGGAAAGAACGTGCTCTGGCAGCCCGGCATCGACCACGCCGGCATCGCCACGCAGACCGTCGTCGAGCGGCAGCTCTCCCGCGAAGGCAAGACGCGGCACGACCTCGGCCGCGAGGCCTTCATCGAGCGCGTGTGGAAGTGGAAGGCCGAGAGCGGCGGCACCATCGCCAACCAGATGCGAAAGCTCGGTGCCTCGCCCGACTGGCGCCGCACGAAGTTCACGATGGATCCCGATCTCTCGGTGGGCGTCACCGAGGCGTTCGTGCAGCTCTACGAGCAAGGGCTGATCTACCGCGCGACGCGCCTCATCAACTGGTGCCCGGAGTGCATGACCGCGCTCTCCGACCTCGAGGTGGACAACGAGGAGGGCGCCAACGGCGAGCTCTTCGAGTTCGCGTACCAGGTGGACGGCTCCGACGAGCAGATCGTGGTCGCCACCACGCGTCCCGAGACGATGCTCGGCGACACGGCCGTCGCCGTACACCCGGATGATGCACGATACACGCATCTCCACGGCAAGCAGCTCGTGCACCCGTTCCTCGACCGCAAGGTGCCGGTCATTACCGACGCCATCCTCGTCGATCCGAAGTTCGGCACCGGCGCCGTGAAGGTCACGCCCGCACATGACTTCAACGACTTCGCGACCGGCAAGCGCCACCAGCTCGAGGAGATCAACATCTTCAACCTCGACGGCACGATGAACGACAACGGCGGCCCCTTCGCCGGCCTCGATCGCAAGCGCGCACGCACCGCGGTGAAGAAGGCGCTCGACGAGAAGGGTCTCGCGCGCGGAGCCAAGCCCCACGTCCTCACGCTCCCGCGATGCCAGCGCTCCGGCGGCGTCGTCGAGCCGATGATCTCGACGCAGTGGTTCACGAAGATGAAGGACATGGCCGACGAGGCCGTGAAGGCGGTGCGCGACGGACGCACGCAGATCATCCCCGAGGAGTGGCAGAAGACGTACGAGCACTTCCTCCTCAACATCCAGGACTGGTGCATCTCGCGTCAGCTCTGGTGGGGTCATCAGATCCCCGCGTGGCACGGGCCCGACGGCGCGATCAAGGTGGCGCGCACGCGCCCGCCCGAGTGCGGTGAAGGGTGGACCCAGGATCCCGACGTCCTCGACACGTGGTTCTCGAGCGCGCTCTGGCCGTTCTCCACGCTGGGCTGGCCGCACAAGACCGACGCGCTCGCCAAGTTCTATCCCGCGAGCGATCTCGAGACGGGCTACGACATCCTCTTCTTCTGGGTGGCCCGCATGATGATGTTCGGCCTGCACTTCATGAAGGACGTGCCGTTCAAGCGCGTGCTCCTGCATGGCCTGGTCGTCGACGAGACCGGCGACAAGATGAGCAAGGTGAAGGGCAACGTCATCGATCCGCTCGATCTCATCTACGGAACGACGTTCACGCAGATGGTGCAGAAGACGATGCCCGGCGCGCCCGAGGCCGAGGCGATGGCGAAGTTCAAGAAGGCCTACCCTTCGGCGGCCAGCATGGGCAGCGGCTTTCCGGCGTTCGGCGCCGACGCTCTCCGCTTCACGCTCTCCACGTTTCCGCCGTCGAACAAGCGCATCGCGCTCGCGCCGAAGCGCATCGAGGGTTACCGGCACTTCGCGAACAAGGTGTGGAACGCGAGCCGACTCGTCCTCGGTCATCTCGAGGGCCTCGATGCGAGCGTGCTCTTCACCGGCGGCGGCGGCGGGGAGAGCGGCGGCGCGACGCTCGCCGACCTCCAGGTGCGAGGCTTCTTCAACAAGTGGATCCTGGCGCAGCTCGGCAAGACGGTTGCACTCTGCAACGAAGGCTTCGGAGCGTTCCGCATCGACGAGGCGGCGAACGAGACGTATCGCTTCTTCTGGAACGACTTCTGCGACTGGTTCCTCGAGGTGACGAAGCCGGTGCTGCGCGGCGCGCGCACCGAGGACGGCTCGGAAGGTCCGGCTCTTCAGAGCGACGAGGCGGCGGAGACGCGCGTGGTCCTCGCGCATGTGCTCGAGACGTCGCTGCGGCTTCTACATCCGCTGATGCCGTACATCACCGAGGAGCTGTGGCAGCGCTCGCCGCGTCCGGCGGGTAGACGCTCGTCGATCGCGTTCGGGCCGTATCCGACGGGAGTCGATGCCGCGATCGACGAGAACGTGCTGCGCGAGATGGAGGTGTTCAAGGCGGTGGTCGGCGCGGTGCGCACCATCCGCGCCGAGCACGACATCAAGCGCGTCGTGGATGCGCCGCTGCTGATCCGCGCAGAGAGTGACGCTGCGCGGGCGTTCGTCACCGATCGGCTCCAGGCGCTCTCGTTCCTCGTGGGGAGCTCGGCGCCGGTGGTCGAGAAGACGGGCGGGCCGCGTCCCGCCGGCACCGCGGTGAGCGTCGTGCCGAGCGTCTATGGGCCGATCGAGGTGCTGGTCGGGCTGAAGGGCCTCGTCACGAAGGCCGACGAGATCGTACGCATCGAGCGCGGCTTGAAGAGCATCGAGAAGGACCTCGGCGCGATCGAGAAAAAGATGTCGTCGAAGAACTTCCTCGAGCGCGCGCCGAAGGAGGTCATCGACGAGACCAACGCGCAGAAGCAGCAGCTCCTCGACGCACGGGTACGTCTCGAAGAAGCGCGGCGTCTCGCTGACGAGCTCTAAAACGAGCTACAACGAGGGCGTGGAGGGTGTGGTGCGCGCCGCGAAGCTCCGACGTGGCGTTGCGGCGATGCTCTGCGCGCCGGTGCTCGTCGCGGCTGCGGCGTGCAGCTTGACCACGTCGCTCGACGGCTTCACGAATGGTCCGGTAGAGGCGCCGCGCGACGGCGGGGCGAGCGGAGACACCGCGACCGATGCGGTCGTCGGCGAGGGCGGCGGCAGCGCGACCGACGCGGATGCGGCGGGTAACGATGCGGCGAGCCCCTCGCCCTACGCTGCCGCCGTCCTCGCCGACAACCCTCTCCTCTACTACCGGCTCGGCGAGACCGACGTCACGAAGCCGGCCGTCGATTCCTCGAAGTCCGCGCGTCCGGCCGCGTTCAGGGGCTCCGTGGTGTGCGGTGTTCCCGGGGCGATCGCCAACGACCCCGACACCGCTTGTCGATTCGATGGGACGACGACGGCCGTGTTCGTCGAGGGCGGCCCGACGTTCGCGGGCTCGCCGCCACCGCCGTACTCGCTGGAGGCGTGGGCTCACCCGACCCACGCCGCGGGACCGATCGGCCACGTCGTCGCGGGGGTCGAGCAGGAGCCCAATGACGGCTACGCGATCTTCTTCTACGACAACATGTCACCGAGGTTCGAGCGCGAGACGCCCATGGGCACCGACGGCATCGTGGCACCGGCGATCTCGGGGACGACGTTCGTTCACCTCGTAGGGACGTGGGACGGGGCCGCGCAGCGCCTCTACGTGGACGGTTCGCTGCAGCAGCAGGGGACCAGCACGAAGACGTTCCCCGGGAACGACAACTCGCCGTTCTCGATCGGCGCGAACTGCAAGGCCGACACCAATCGATTCGTCGGGGAGATCGACGAGGTCGCCGTCTACGATCACGTGCTGACGCCGGAGCGGATCAAGCTGCATCACGACGTGGGTCGCGGGCTGACGCCGTGACCTCGCTCTTGCCGATGCCCCGATGGTCGAAGAACGCGAGGCGATGAACGCGAGCGAGCGCATCGACCTGCGGGCGTCGCTTCCTCGCCCGATTCGCGGGTGCCGCCCGCGACCTCCTCGTGAAGCGACCAACCGCCACGACCGAGGCTAGGCGTCCAGCGCGGGCGCAGGGTATCGAGCGACCGACGACAAGCGCTCGACGGGCGCGACACGACAAGGCCGCTGACCGCCCCGCAAGTATGCTAAACGACCCGGGGGCGGCCTCCCCCGCTTCGACTGCCTCCGCACCCATCCCTCCCCTCACGCTTGCCTTGCCGTAGCCCACGATGAGCGAGACGAAGCCGATCGACGACGCGAAGGAAGACGACGCTCTGAACAAGGGGGGAGTCGCCGCGCCAATTGACGAGACGCCCGCCGACGCCGAGCGCAGCGAGAGCGAGAGCGAGAGCGAGAGCGAAGGGGTGGACGGAGGGGGCAAGGAGCCCGACCTGTTGCCTCGTGGGAATCCGCTGCGGCGGCGTGGGCTCGGGATCCTGCTCGGGGGCGGTGTTCCGGCGTTCTTGCTCATGGCGAAGAACAGCCAGAACGGCTGGGGCGTACCGCTCGGGCTGATCTTCATCGCCATCGCGGCGTTCGGCGTGATGGATCTCCTCGGGACGTTCGACGATGCTGACGAGCACGTCGCATCGCGCGCGGACGCGAGCTCGATGGCACCGGCCGCTGGTCTCGCGGTCGTCACGTTCCTCGTCTTTTGCGGTTGCCTCGCGGCGGCACAGGCCTCGATCGGACCGTGGTGGCTCGGCTCGGTGACCGTCACCGCCTCGTTCCTCGGGCTCGTGGCTGGCGTGTTCAATCTCGGCAAGC
>JAYTOQ010000192.1:0-4028 GCA_043747665.1 Polyangiaceae bacterium
GCCTTGGCCTGCGCCTCGGCGTTCGCATCGTCGACCACGTGGATGCCGGCACGCGCGACGTAGGCGGCCTCGACGGTGCGCGCATCGCCGGCGCCGCCGATCACCACCTCGCTCGCGAGAAGGCGAGCTTGACCGGCCTCGCCGATCTCGGGCAAGCGGATCTGTCGTCCGTACCGAGCGCGTATGTCGGTCGCCATGAGCGGCTCAGCCTCCCGCGATCGCGGGGACGATGGTGATCTGGTCGCCGGCCTTCAGCTCCGTCTTGAGGCCGCCGCTGAAGCGCACGTCCTCTTCGCCGACGTAGATGTTGATGAAGCGACGCACGCCCTTCTCGTCGAGGAGGCGATCGCGGAGCCCCGGATGCCTCTTTTCCAGGTCTTCGATGACATCGCCGACGGTGCTGCCGGCGGCCTTCACCTCGTCGGCTCCAGCGGTCAGGCTTCGAAGGGCAGCGGGGATTCGAACGATGGTGTCCATGGCTTGGCTCGTATCTAGAGGTTGGGAGTAGCAGTGGCGTAGCGAGCTGCGTCGATGCGCTGGATGGAGCGCTTGTCGCTGCAGAGTGGACAATCGCTGCGACGCGGGATCTTCCGACGGCGCGCCTCGAGCGTCTTGCCGTCGAACGTGAAGAGCGTGCCCGCCACGTCCTCGCCGCGCAAGATCGACACCGCGAGATCGGCCTGCACGGCACCGACGATGCCGACCACCGGACCGACCACGCCGGCCTCGGCGCAATTGGGCGCGTCCTCGCCCGGCAGGTCCTCAAAGAGGCAGCGGTAGCACGGCCCGCCGGTCGCGCTGACCGCGAGCGCGGTGCCGTGCCAGCGAACGGCGGCGGCATGCACCACGGTCTTCTTTGCGATCCGGCACGCGTCGGCGGCGAGGAACTTCGTCGCGAAGTTGTCGCTGCCCTCGACGATGACGTCGTAGCGCGATGCGAGCGAGACGGCGTTCCCCGGAAGCATGCGCGTGTGGTGGCGCTCGATGCGCAGGTCCGGCACGGCGCGGAGCAGCGCAGACGCTGCCGCCTCCACCTTCGACTGACCGACGTCCTCTTCGCGGTAGAGGATCTGGCGATGCAGGTTGGCTGCGTCGACCACGTCGTCGTCGGCGATGCCGATGGTGCCGACACCCGCCCGCGCGAGCGCCAGCGCCGCTGGACAGCCGAGACCGCCGACGCCCACCACGAGCACGCGCGAACCTGCGAGGACGAGACGATCGTTCACAGGGATGCTCCGATTCCGCCATGGTTGGCGCTGTCGTCGACGAGGTCTACGTCGTCGGCGCTGACGCCGGGAAAGTATTCGTCGAGGCTGAAATAGCGCTCTCCGGTGTCACAGAGCACGGTCACGACGTTCTTGCCTTCGCCGAGCTCGGCGGCGAGTTGGAACGCGACGAACACGTTCGCGCCTGCGCTCGGTCCGACGAGCAGGCCTTCGCGCCGCGCGAGTCGCAGCTTGGTGCGCCAGGCGTCGTCGTCCTTCACGGTGCGGACCTGATCGATCACGCCGGCGCGGAAGTTTGCGGGAACGAACCCGGCGCCGATGCCCTGGATCTTGGTAGGGCCCTTCTCACCGCGCGAGATGGTGGCGCACGAATCGGGCTCGACGGCGACCACGCGCACGTTGGGATGGACCTTCTTCAGCTCGGGACCGACGCCGCTCACGGTGCCGCCGGTGCCGACGGCGGCAACGAACGCGTCGATGGAAAGGCCCTCCATCGCACCCAGTATCTCGTGCGCGCTGGTGCGCGCATGGACCGACGGGTTGGCGGGATTGTCGAACTGCGAGGGCATGAAGGCGCCGGGCGTGCGCTCCTTGATCTCCCGCGCCGTCGTGATGGCGCCATCCATCTGGGCCTCCGCAGGTGTGAGCACGATCTCCGCGCCGTAGGCCACGAGGAGCTGTCGTCGCTCGAGGCTCATGCTCTCGGGCATGGTGAGGATCAGGCGATAGCCCTTCACCGCGCAGACCCAGGCGAGGCCGATACCGGTGTTGCCGCTCGTGGGCTCGACGATCGGGCCGGGCGGCCGCAGCGCGCCGCGCGCCTCGGCGTCCTCGATCATCGCGCGGCAGATGCGGTCCTTCACGCTGCCGCCGGGATTGAGATGCTCCATCTTCGCCCATACGGCAGCGCGTGGACGCGAGGGCGCGCGCGACGCGCTCGAGTCGAGCCACGAGCCGCGAATGCGAACGAGCGGCGTCTGGCCGACGAGGTCGAGCATGGAAGCGGCAATCATCGCGTCCCTCTTGGATGCTGCATCAGATGCTCCATCAGATGACCCATCGCAGCGGCGGCGCCGAAGAATGCGCGCCGGAAGGTGATTTTTCGGGCCGAAGGCCGAGCTCCTCGCCGCGCGCGCAGAGGTCGCGCAGCGTGACGTCGTCAAAGCAGCGCTCGACGGAGCGCCCGACATCGGCGAGGAAAGCATCGGCCACCTCTCGCATGTCGGCGATATGATGTCGATCGCGACGGCGAACGGGCGCCTGCGGCGCGAGGGCGACCGGCCCCTCCAGCGCGCGGAGAACGTCGCCGAGGCGGACCTCGTCGGGCGCGCGCGCGAGGCGGAAGCCTCCCCGTGGCCCGCGCTTCGACTCGACCAGGCCGGCGCGCTTGAGCTCCTGGAAGATCTGCTCCAGGAAACGCAACGGGATCCGCTGGCGGCTCGCCACGTCGCGCACCTGGGCGGGAACGTCGAGGTCGCCGAACGCGAGGTCGTAGAGCGCGCGGACGGCGTAGCGGGCGCGGTTCGAGAGCCTCAGCACGAAGCCCAATGTAATTGTCACATCGGAAATATCAAGAATGGTCGTTTTGCCCCGAAAATCGTGGACGTATCGTCGTGGCCGGAGCAGCCTCTGACGAATGCTTGGCTCCGACGAGGCGCGTGCGCTCCACGCGGAACATCCGCCGATCGATCTGCACGCCGACACGCTCATGTGGTCGCGCTGGACGGGCTACGACCTCCACAAGATGCACGAGGCGCCGTTGCCGATGGCGGCGTTCGGAGGCCACGTCGATCTGCCGCGCATGCGCGAGGGCGGCATGGGCGCGCAGTTCTTCGGGCTGGTGTCGTTGCCGCTCGCCGATCGCGTGAAGGGGATGGCGCGGATCGTCCACGAGCAGATCGACGCTCTCGATGCGCAGATGGCGAGAAAGCCGGGCGCGCTGCGGCTGGTCCGGAAGGCGACCGAGATCCGCGCCGCGAACGGCGCCGGCGAGCTCGCGGCGCTACTCGGCATCGAGGGCGCTCATGCGCTCGAAGGCGATCTCGACAACGTCGCGACGTTCGCGCGACGCGGCGTTCGGTACATCGGTCTGCTGCACTTCTCAGCCAACGAGGCCGGGTTCCCGGCGTACGGCAAGGGCCGGAACGACGAGGCGGGCCTGACGCGATGGGGTCACGAGCTCATCGAGGCGTGCGAGCAGAGCGACGTGCTGGTCGATCTCGCGCACGTCAACAAGCAAGGCTTCCTCGATGCGTGCGCCGTCGCTACGAGACCGCCCATCGTGAGCCATACCGGCGTGCTCGGTGCGTTCGAGCACTGGCGTAACATCGACGACGCGCAGCTGAAGGCGGTCGCCGACAAGGGCGGCGTGGTGGGCGTCATCTTCTGTCCGCGCTTCGTGGGCGGCGACGGGCTCGAGCCGGTGGTCAAGCACCTCAAGCACATCGTCGACGTGGTCGGCGAGGACGCCGCGGCGCTGGGCAGCGACTGGGACGGCTTCATCGTCCCGACGAAGCCGCTGAAGGATCCGCGCGGCCTCCCGCTCCTCACCGACGCCATGCTCGCGGCCGGCTTCACGCGCACCGCCATCGGCAAGATCCTCCACGACAACGTCATGCGCGTGCTCCACGAAGCGTGACGACAGAGGTGCTCTTTTTTCGGCCTGTGGTCAGCGGGCCCAGCGGGACCATTCTTCTTCGTAGTAGCGGACCAGCATCTGGTTGTTCAGGCGGTTCACCTCGACCGGCACCGAGGACATGTCGGGCGCCAGATCGAAGAGCGACGCGACCGTTTCATCCGTGA
>JAYTOQ010000193.1:0-1816 GCA_043747665.1 Polyangiaceae bacterium
TTCGCGAGCCTGCCGCTCACGCTGCCGATGCCCGTCGCCGACGTCGGCCTCTCGCGAACGGTCCCCGGCGCCCCCGATCGCAAGCACGTCCACGAGATCCGTGATCTCTACGTGCGCACCATCCGCAACGCGAAGCACTTCATCTACATCGAGACGCAGTACTTCACGTCTTCCTGCGTGCGCGACGCGCTCGTCGCGCGCATGAAGGACGAACATAAGCCGAAGCTCGACATCGTGATGATGCTCCCGCAGAAGCCCGAGAAGTTCAAAGAGGAGGTCTTCATCGGGATCCCGCAGGGAGGCGTGCTCGACGAGGTGGTGAGCGCCGCCAAGGAGCACGGCCACGCGCTCGGCCTCTACAACGTCGCGACTCCCGATCCCGCGTCCGGCGCGGACGCGACTCTCTTCGTCTACGTCCACGCCAAGCTCATGGTCGTCGACGACGTCTTCTTCACGATGGGTTCGGCGAACCTCGCGAATCGCAGCATGACGGTGGACTCCGAGATCAACGCGACGTGGATAGCGGGGCCGGGCAACCGCGAGCTGCGCGCCGCGATCCGACGGGTGCGGGTGCGGCTCTTGCTCGAGCACCTCGGCGAGGGCGCGAACGTGCGGCTGGTGGCGTGCGGCAAGGGCCTCGTGGCGCGGCTCGATCGCTTCGCCGACGACAAGCGGGGACGCTTGCGTCGACACGACCTCCGGCACGAGGCCCCGAGCGTGATCGAGAAGGCGCTCCAGGAGCTCGCCTGCGACTACGTCGATCCCGAGGACGGCGCAGAGCCTCTGCCGCCGCCATCGTCGACCATCGATCCGCGCGCCGCCTGATCCCGCGCGGAGTCGCGAATTTGGCCCGACGCCCGAGAATATGATGGCTTCTGGGGACCGTGCCCCTCCTCCGTACCCCCAGCATCTTCGCCGCTCTGCTCGTCCTCGCACCCGCCGTTGCGCAGGCGGCGCCCGCCGCATCGAAGAAGCCGCCCGCCGGGCCGCTCTCGTCGCAAGGCCCCGTGAGGCCCGCGGCGGCGAAGGCCAATGCGACGGCCGGGAAGGCCGCGCCCGCCGGGCTCCGGAACGCGTCGCACGGCTCGACCGCGAAGCTCTCGTCCGCGGCCGCTCCGCAGCGCGCCGCTTCGTGCAAGAGCATCGGCTCGCCCACCGAGGGCAAGCTCCTCAACGGCGTTCATCTCGATGGCGCGCCGTACCTCCGCATCTATCCCGTCTACACGGGGAGCGACGTCTGCTGGGGCACCGACACGCTGGTGAGCCTCGTCGATCGCGCGGCCAGGAGCGTGCGCAAGCAGTTCCCCGACGCGGTGCTCTCGGTAGGCCAGCTCTCGAAGAACGGCGGCGGCGAGGTCGATCGGCATGCGTCGCACGAGAGCGGACGCGACGCGGACGTCGGCTTCTACGTGAAGAGCTCGCTTGGCAAGCCGCTCCTCGCCGACCACATGGTGGCGTTCATCGGTGACGGTACGGCGCCGAGCTGGCCCGGCGCGCACTTCGATGACGCGCGCAACTGGGCGCTCGTGTCGGCCATCCTCGCGGACCCCCATGCGCGCGTGACGCATCTCTTCGTCGCCACGCCCATCCGCGAGCGCCTCCTCGCGTACGCCGCGAAGATCGGCGCTTCGCCGGCGATCCGCGGCAAGGCCGCCGAGATCCTGGCGCAGCCGCACGGCTCGCTTCCCCACGACGACCACTTTCACGTGCGCATCGCCTGTCCCTCGGGCCAGGACGGCAAGTGCATCGAGCAGCCGGTCGCCAAGAACCACGGCCGCGGCTCGGTCATGGCGTCGGCGTCGTCCTCGCATGGACA
>JAYTOQ010000194.1:0-3710 GCA_043747665.1 Polyangiaceae bacterium
CCGCTGCGCACCACCGCCTGCGTCATGCGCATGGCGGCGTCGAGGGTGGCGAGCGCGCGCCAGCCGGGAGCAGCGCGGGCTGCATCGAGCACCGGGAGCAGCTGCGCTTCGCTCCCGAGGAGCTGCAGGCGGCCGCGGAGCGCGAGCGAGAACTCGTCGGAGCGCGCCCACTCCGAAAAGCTCGAAGCGTCGATGGATGTCGAATGGACATAGGTTTCCTCGAGCAGCTTGGCGGTAGATACCCAGCGACGTCCCGCGCTCGGGTCCATGATCTGCACGAGCGGCCCGTGCCGCCGCCAGACGACGACGAAGTGCGTGAACCCATTCGAGAGACGCATCACGAGGATAGCGGGGAGGATGTCGGCCGCAGGCAAGAGGACGTGGTCGACGGGGACCATCATCTGCTCGCAGGCGAGCCCGAGCTGGGCGCCGATCTCCTCGAGCGTATCGATGGAAGTGCCGTCGACATCGGTTTGACACGCCTCGCGCAGCCTGCCGTAGCTGACAGGGACGCCGAAGCCCTCCAGCAGGCACTTCAGTGCCGCCGGCCCGCAGTCCATCGCGGAGGTCTGGATCACCTCGGGCGCGATCCAGTTGCGGGTCAAGGTCTCACCTCGCGACGGTCGGCCGTCGGTGCGGACGGTGCGACCGGTGACGGGTTCGCGCTCGCGCGACGCGTGAGCGTCTTGCCGACTGCGCGCATGACCATCGCAGCCGGGGTGACGCGCTCGACCTCGACCTCGACGCTCCCCGGGAGGCCGTGCTCGAGCGGCAGCCGGCTAAGCGGGTCGGGCGTCACCGCGAGCTCGACGCGGATGCGCCCGCCGCGTACCTCGCTGCCGACGCTGGTGACGGTCGCGCCGAGCGTGCCGAACTCGATCCACGGATAACCGTCGAGCCGGACGCGAGCGTGCTGACCGGGCCGGATGCGTCCGAGCGCGGCGACGGGGAGGAACTCGGTCACGACCTTGATGTCGCCGACCGGTACGACCGCGCCGAGCTTGTCGCCCTCGCGCACGTAGGCGCCTGGGCGGAGCTCGGCGACGTCGCCCACCCGACCTCCGACCGGGGAGCGGATGGTGCGCCGCTCGATCTCGTACCTGAGCACCTCGATCATCGCCGCTGTGGTCGCGGCCCGACCCTCGAGCGTCGCGATCTCGCGATGGAGGTCCTCGCGGTGCACGCGCGCCTGGCTCTCGCGCGTGCGCTGGTTGCCCTGCTGACGACCGACGTCAAAGCCGAGCGCATCGGTCGCCGCGCGCTGGCGATCGGCCTCGCTCTGCTTCCGGAGCTGATCGATCTCCGAAATGGCGCCGCCGTCGTGGAGCTTGCGGGCACGGAGCGCCTCCTCGACCGCCAACCGCCTCAGGATCTCCGACTCCTCCCGCCGGGCGCGCGCCTCGTCGAGCGCGATGGCGGTAGCGCCGCGGTCGCTGTCGATGGCGTCCCCCTCCGCCACGAGCGCACGCCGGAGCGCCTCCAGCTCGGGCCCGATCGCCCCGAGCTGGACGGTGGCCTCGTGGAGACGCTTTTTTTCCGGCTCCGAATCGAGCTCGACGAGCGGCTCGCCGGCCGTGACCAGGAGCCCGATGGTGATGCGCGAAGCGATGATCCGGCCCGCCAGCGGGGTGTCGACAGCGTGCGCCGCGCGGTCGACCTCGAGACGCGCCGCCTCGCTCGTCTCCACGACGAGAACCGTTGCCTCGAGGAACCAGACGCACCACGCGGCGAGCAGCGCGAGGACCAGCGCGATTCCCACCAGAGGGCGCCTTCGGTGTTCCGCCGAGAGCGAACGCAGTGTCTGGGAGAAGGTCGCGGACACGAATCATGGAAGATAGACGGTGTTCGTCGGGCCTAGCCAATTAGCTCGCTGCGTGAGCTGCGTCCGCAGCGTAGCGACGCGGTGGGCGAACAGGCGCGCGGGAGATGAACGCTGCGCGAGCGACGCAGACGAAGGAGGATCGCGCACGAAAATGCACGCTGCGGACGAGCACGAGTTGCACCGCGCCCGCGCAGGCCTCATCCTGCTCCCCGCGGTTGAATGGTCGGCCGCTACCTCGAAACGGCAACCTCCGGGCAACCGGGGCGCGCAAAGCCAGGGAACTCACCGAGTCAGCCCAGCTACCGAAAGGCTTGTAAGCACCATGAAGATCAAGACCAAAATCAAGGCCGGCGCCGTCTACGCGGGCAGCTGGGACTGACCCCGAGCAGCTCCCTGCGGGAGCTGCTGACGGGAAGGCCGCGACGGGAAACCGTTCGCGGCCTTTTCGCTTTTCGTGGCCTGCGCCCCACCGAGCGCGCCATCATCGTCACCGCCCCGCGCTACGTGGAGACCAACCATCAAGCTCTTCGCCTCTGGTCACGCGAGGTACCCCGGCAGCGGTCCCGAGCCTGACTCGAGCTCCTCGCCGAACGTCTGGTCGGGTAGCCCCATTGCCTGGAGGAGCGCCGCGTGGAGCCGCTGCGTCGGCACGCCGGTACTGAGGGTGGCGTAGCTCCCCGGGCTCGGCGCGACGCGACGGTACTGACCCGTCTTGATGCCCAGGTTCTTGCCGCCGACCGTGGTCCACTGCAGCCCCGCAGGGGAGTGGGTGTGCGGCCCCCCCACCTCGGAGGGAATGAGAATGACGGTGTTGTCGAGCATCGTGCCGGTGCCCTCCGGGATGTCCTTCAGCTTCTTCGCGAGCTCGGCCATCATCTGATGCTGGAACTGCCGTTCGAGCAGCCACCCGTTCTGGTTCGCGCTCTGATCGGGATTCGTGTTCGTTCCTCCGTGCGAGAGGGCGCGATGAGCCGCGTCCGGCGCGTTCACCGGAGCGTAGGGGCACGAGTAGTCGTAGGAGTTGTCGGAGGGGAAGTTGCTAATGAGGACGACGCGGGTCTGGTCGCAGGCCATGGCCGCGACGGTGATGTCGATGAACGCGCGCATCGTCGCGGGCAGGTTCATGGGGTCGGAGTACTTCAGAGTCGGGTCGATGATGGGGTTCGTGCAGCGCGAGCCCTTCATCTTCGCTGCGAGCTGAGCCTCAGCCACGTCCTTGGCGACGCTGTCGAGCACGCTCTGACGGCGCGCCAGTCGCCGCAGGACGGCCGCGTCAGGCGCGGTCGTCGAGAGTCCGCCGAAGACCTTCGTGAAGATGTCGAGGGGATCGTTGTTGGGCATGACCCGACTCTGGTCGGCCTGGAACGAGCAGGTCATGGCGGCGAACAGACTCATGTAGAGCGACGGATGCGGCATGCCCGCGCCGATCTTGGCGCCGAGATACTGGTCGATAGTGGCATTGCGTGCTTTGTCGCCGTATGCCGTGGACGTCTTGCCGGACAGCATCTGGGTCGTTCCGGTCCAGTGCTGCTCGTCGAGATTGGGGATGCTGTTGTCGCGCGTGAACTCGAGATTCTCGACCAGCACGAGCTGGTCCTTCAGACCGAGATCTCCGAACGGCTTCAGGACGGGCCAAGCGTGAATTCCGTGGGTGAGGGGCCGGGGGACGCCGAACGGCCCTCCGCCGCCGAAGGCGAGGGACCCGGCTCCGACCGTGAGAGCTTGAAGAACCGACCTTCGTGAAATGCCCATGGCGAGCTCGCACGCGATGCGGGTGCTGCCGCTACCTCGCGCGTCCGGCCTTCTCGCTCGCGCGCTTGGGCGTGCGTCGCGACGGCCTCGTGGTGTACCGCGTGAAGAACGCCGGGCGGGGGCGCGTCAAGCAGCG
>JAYTOQ010000195.1:0-8096 GCA_043747665.1 Polyangiaceae bacterium
CGATCGCGTCGACGAACATGCTCGCGGGCGGCGAGGACAGCGGGCCGCAGCTCGCTGCGGTGCCGGACAGCGCAAAAGTGGCGCCGGAAGCGAACGCGAACGCGAACGCGAAGCCGGAGGAGGCCGCGAAGCCAGACGAGGCCTCGAAGGCGGAAGCGGAGGCCGCGAAGGCGGAAGCGGAGGCGGCCGAGGTGCTGCCCGACGTCGTCAGGATCAAGAAGAAGAAGAACAAGGGCAAGGCGAAGGGCAAAGGCAAAAGCTCACGGCCGCCGCCCGTGGCCGAGACCGATCGCGCGAGCAGCGCACCGGTACGTGGGAAGCGCACCAAGACGGAGCGGGCGGACAGCACCGATCGCTTCGCCGCGGTTCGCGATGAGGCTGGGCCGAAGCGCATGTGGGTCTCGATTGCCGTTGTCGTCGCCGTCGTGCTCGCGCTGGCGCTGGCGCTGTCCGCGCGCTGACCGCCGAGAGGCGCACGGGCTTCAGAACCCAGGCGACGTTGCGACCGGCTTCGTCGGACCGCCGGGCTTCGCGGTCGGCGCCGGCAGCGCAGGCTTCGCGGTCGGCGATGAAATCGCGCGCGGTGCAGGAAGGCGCGAGGCGCCGCCGCCAACCATCACCGGCGGCTTGCTGGGCTGCGCTCCGGCGAGCGGCGTCGGCGTCATGGTCATCGTCGGGGTGGGTGCGCTCACGTCGACAGGATCGCTTGGCCGCGCGGACACCGTCGCAGCCGGCGCGACGCGCGCGACGGCGTACGACGTGATCGCGCCCTCGGTGCCAGCGGCTGCTGACGGCGGCGTGGTAGGCGCGCTGCTTGCCGCGGGGCGCGTGATGGCGAGCGTCCCGGTGACCGCGAGGATGGCGGCGCCGGTCGCAGCCGCGAGCGTCCACAGCGCGTTTCGCGGCTGTCGTGCCTTCTTGCGTGCGCGGGACGCGGACGCCGAGGATACGTCGCTCATCCGCGACCCGTCGCTCTCGGGGATCGCGTCGCTGCGCGGACGAAGATCCTGGAGCGCCTGGGCGAAGTCCTCCTCGCTCGCGTCGACGGCGCGGCGGATCGCGTCGGCGAACTCGGCGCAGGAAGCGAAGCGCTCGTACGGACGCTTCGCGAGCGCGCGAGAGACGGCGAGCCACAGGCGCGGCTCGATGCGCGGATCCGGATCGACCTCGTGCTCGAGCACGGCTGCGAGCGACGCCGCCGCCGAGTCGCGCTGGAAGACGCGAACGCCCGTAAGCATCTCGTAGAGGACCGCGGCCATCGAGAACATGTCGCCGCGACCGTCGATGTCCTCCTGACCACGGATCTGCTCGGGCGCCATGTAGTGCGGCGTTCCGAGCACGCTGCCGTCGATGGTGAGCGGCGAGCTTGCCGCCGGCAGCTTCGCGATGCCGAAGTCGAGGATCTTCGGGATGACATGGCCGTCGGGCTCGACCGCGAAGAACATGTTCGCGGGCTTCACGTCGCGATGGACGATGCCCTTCTGGTGCACGTGGTGCAGCGCGGAAAGAATGGGCGCGGCCACCGCGACTGCATGCATCGACGACAGCGCGCCGCGCTCCCGCATGCACGCCTCGAGCGTACCGCCTCGCAGGAGCTCCATGACGAGGCCGAGCGTGCCGTCGGCCTCGTCGACGAGATCGAAGACGCGAACGACGTTGCGATGCGAGATGGTCGCGGCGAGGCGCGCTTCGCGGCGGAAGCGCTCGTCGTGCGTAGGCGTGCGCTCGTTCCGTTGCAGCGTCTTGACGGCGACCTCGGCCTGGGTCGACTCGTTGCGCGCCATCCAGACGTCGCCCATTCCACCGCGCCCGATGCGCTGGAGAAGGCGAATCTTGCCCCCCAGCAAGACGTCGGGGGGGATTGCCGAAGGCGATCCCATCTCCGTCATCCTAACGCAGCGCGCGGACAAACCGCGAGCGCCACGCTCACCTTAATGCTGACGCTCAGAACGAAGCGCCGAGACCCAGCAGGGCGCCGCCGTGCACGGGCCGCGTCGAAATCCGGATGCCGCCGCTGGAGGGCGATGTAGTCGTCGCGCCGTTTGCGGCAGGAACCTCGGCCGCAGGGGCGCGACGGAGCAGCAGATAGACGCCCGTGCCCACGGCGGCGAGGCCGACGAGGCCGACGCCGAGACCGAGCGGTCCGAAGAGCGCGGCCTGATCGTGGCTCGACTGCAAGCTCGACATCTCGGCGCTCGGGCAGCTGCCGCCGGACCCGCACGCCTTGTTGATGTCCGAGATGTCGCCCTCGCGGATGGCGAGGAGGACGAGGCCGGTCACGACGAGCGCACCACCCGCACCGATGGCCACATACGCGAGCGTGTTGTTGCGGCGAGGTCCCTCTACGGGCGGCGGTTGCGCGACGACGGGCGGAGCCGACTTCGCGGCGACGCTCGGTTCGAGAACCACCGTCACCTCCACCTCGCGGCCCTCGGCTAGCGTCACCTTGGTCTCCGAAGGCTGCGACGTCGGCGAGCTGGCGAGGATGTGATGCTCGCCGGGGTCGAGCTCGATGGACCGCGGCGTCGTCGAGACCGGCACCGGCGCGCCGTCGATCGAGACGCGTGCGTCCGCCGGCGGATTCGGCTGGAGGCGGAGCAAGACGCGCGGGATCTTCTTGTCGAGGAGATGCGCGCGCTCGGCAGCGTTGTCGGCGATCTCCTTCTCGGGCTGCGTCAGGCTCGGCTTCGAGGCCGCGAGCGCGCGGAACGAATCCCGCGCCTCGCGGAGGCGCTCGAGCTGCTCCAGCACCGAGCCGATGCGATAGCGCACCGACGCGCTCTCCTTGACGGCGGCGACGCGCTGAAACTTGTCGAGGGCATCGGCGTAGCGCTTCTCCTGCTCGTCCTTGTAGGCGTCCTGGAACATCTCCCGCGCGGCCTTGAGCTGCTGCTCGGATGCCGCCTGCCCGGCCGGCGGCGGCGCGGGCGTGCCCTGCGCGTGCGCGGCCCGACCGCCGAGCGAGCTCGCCGCCGCGAGCCCGATACATAGAACCGCCGCCCGCGTTCGCATTCCCCTACTCGACATCCAGAGAGACCCCGTAGAGCCCACGTTTCTTGAGCAGATCGCGCAGGTGATGGCGCGCGACGTCTGCCTCGCGGGCCGCTGCCGACAGGTTGCCCTGACACCGCTTCATGAGCAAGGACAGGTATGCGCGCTCGAACCGCTCGATCGCGCGGTCCTTCGCGTCGCCGAATTTTCCGGACAGATCGAGGGGCGACCGCTCATCGGGCGTGCCGCGGAATCCTCCACCTTCGCCGGCGACGTCGAGGCGGCGAATGACGCCGTCCTGCGCCATCGCGGCGGCGCGAAGGAGGACGTTGTTCAGCTCGCGCACGTTGCCAGGCCATGGCTGCGCGGAGAGATGCTCGAGCGCCTCGACGTCGATCATGACGTCGGAGCTCGCGCGCGCGAGGAGCTTGGCGGCGATGAGCGGCAGGTCCTCGACGCGCTGCCGGAGCGACGGAACGAAGACGCGAACCTGCGCGAGACGGAAGTAGAGATCCTCGCGAAACCGTCCCTTGTCGATGGCGTTGCGGAGATCGCGATTCGTCGCGGCGAGGACGCGCACGTCGATCGGCATCGGGGCGTTGCCACCGACGCGCGTGATCTCGCGACGCTCCAGGACGCGCAGGAACTTCGACTGGAGCACCGATGGGAGCTCGCCGACCTCGTCGAGGAACACCGTGCCGCCGGCCGCGGCCTCGAAAAACCCGATCTGGCGCTCGTGGGCGCCGGTGAACGCGCCCTTCTCGTGACCGAAGAGGAGCGACTCCGCGAGAGCCTCGGGGAGCGCGGTCGCGTCGATGACGGTGAACGGCCCGCTCGCGCGTGGCGACGCGGCGTGGATGGCGCGCGCGACCTCCTCCTTGCCGGTGCCGGTCTCGCCCTGGATGAGGACGCCCAGCTCCTTCGCGGCGATGCGCTCGAGCGTCGCAAAGAGCTCGCGCATCACGGCCGAGCGACCGACCAGGTGGCCAAAGGACTCGCTCTCGGCGAGCGGCGGCGAGGCGACGCTCTCATCGGTCTCGAGACGAAGGAGGCTGTCGCCGATCGTGAGCTCCGCGCCGGGCCCGATCTCCGCCTCGATGATGCGGCTCGAGCCGAGCCACGTGCCGTTCGTGCTCTCGAGGTCCCGGACGCGGACTCCCGTCGGGACCCGCGTGAGCTCGAGGTGGGCGCCGCTGACGCGCGGGTCGTCGACCACGAAATCGTTCGTGGGATGCCGCCCCACGGTGCTGGTGGCCCGGGTGATCGCGAAGGCCCGGCCCTTGGAAGCACCGCTGATGGCCACGAGCTTGGGGACCGCCACGTTGCGGGTCGGGAGGACGGGATTGAGCTCGGTTCCCCCTCGAACGTCACTACTCATGCCCGACCAGGATAGGCCGCTTGGCCGTCCGCGCGTGCGGGGATCGATGTGCGCGACCGGGCGCCGCCTGACCCGAGGGCCAGAAGCCTCAGGGCCATGGACGGGGGACGCACCAGATTTCGTCAAGTGTCAGCCTTGACCCCACGAATTTGGCGTCAATCGGGAGCCATACCCGGCAGATCACCTGGACACGATTCTTGCATCACTCGGGGGAAATCCCGTCATGGACGTAACCTGCCCTGCCTGCGCCGCCCGATACACCGCCGACGAGCAAAAGCTCCGGGGGAAGACCGCGCGGATGCGTTGCAAGGCTTGCGACACGGTTTGGTTGGTCTCTGGAACGCCGGATCGGGCAGAGGAAACAATGAACGAGGAAAAGCGCGCTGCAGTGGTTAAGCGTGGCGGCGAGCGCGATCACCGCGATCTGTTCGCGAGCCGTCCCGCCGACCTCGGCTCGGTCAAGCAGACCCTGCGTCCGCCGGCACCCGACTTCGGCGGCGCCGTCGCGGCACGCAACGAGGCGTCGGTCCTCTTCACCGTCGACTCGCTCCGGGGCGCCGCTCGCGTCAAGACGCCGGAGCCCGAGCTGGCTCCGCTCTCCAGCGCCTTCATCGCGCAGGACGACGAGGGCGTCATCGATCTCAAGGCGCTCGCGTCCTCGCCTCCCCGCGCGCATGTGCGCTCGGTCGCTCCGCTCTTCAGCGAGCCGCCCCCCGGCGCATTCAGCGCCGACGTCGACGGCACCGACGCGAACGAGGGCATCTCGATGCCCGGCGGCTTCAAGCTCGGCAAGCGCGCGATCGCGGGCATCGCCGCGGCCGCGGTGGCGCTCGTCCTCTGCAGCATCGGGCTCGCAGCCGCATTCAAGGGCGAAGAGCCCGTCGCGCGCGTCGCCGCGAATTCGATGATGGCGCCCATCGCGGCCGCCGCGCCCGCCGTCGTCGCCGCGCCCGCCGCGCCCGTGATCGCGCCCGTGATCGCGTCGAACGCCAGCGTTTCGAGCGACGACGACACCAAGTCCTCGACGGTCAAGGGCAAGGGCAAGAAGGGCAAAGGCTCCGCCAAGGCCTCCTTCGCCAGCACCGGCGGCAAGTCGCAAAGCGTGCCGAGCAGCGGCGTCTCGTCGAAGAAGTTTTCCTCCAACGATACGGGCGTGTCGAAGCTCCCGAAGGCCGCCGACAAGTGCGGCTGCAAGGGCGACTTCAACTGCATCCTCCGCTGCACCGCCACCGGGAAGTGAAGCGACGCGCTACCGGGCGATGCGCTATCGAGCGACGCGAACGATAGGCACGACGAGAACGCGCACCTGACCGTCGCTCGCGCCCGCGCGCGCGGCGGCCACGGCGTCCTCGTAGCGCTTGAAGTCGGTGGCTGCGCCGAGCACCACGCGCACCTCGCGTGAGCCTTCGAGGGCACGCCCGCGCCCCTTGACCCGCACCGCCCCGTCGGGCGCGATCTCCACCTTTGCGTCGACGGCGTTGGGCTCGCTGTCCCCCGCGCCCGTCGCGCCCGCGAACGCGAATGCGAACGCGACCAGCTTCGTGGTGACCGGAGCGGCAGGAGTCGCGTCGATCTCGAAAGGCGCATCACGGCCCGGGGCCAGCTCGAAGCGCGCGACGGCGTACGCGGGCAACGGCGGATGGCCGGCGGCGCGGCGCCCGGGGCCCGCGTACACGGCGACCGCAGCAGCCGCGGCGAGCAGCGCCATCAGGATCTTCGCGCGGCGTCCGAGCTTCATCGCGTCTCCGACCGCTTCTAGCACGGCCAGCCGCCCCGAACGGCGCGTGTTAGCTTCGCCGCATGGACGGAAAAGTCGCGCTCATCACCGGAGCGTCATCGGGCATCGGCCTCGCCATCGCGCAGAAGTGGGTCGCTCGCGGAGGTCGTGTGGCGCTCGTCGCGCGCACGGCCGCAAAGCTCGAAGCCGAAGCACGCAAGCTCGGAGAGGCAGCCGCGGCCTTCCCGCTCGACGTCCGCGACCTCGCGGCGCTGCAGGCCTTGCCCCGCCGCGTGGTCGAGAGATTTGGACGCCTCGACGTGCTCGTCAACAACGCTGGCCTGAACCATCGCGGCGAGATCGACAAGTTCGAGCCGAGCCAGCTCGCGGACATCATCACCACCAACCTCACCTCGCCCATCGTGCTCACGCGCGCGGCGCTGCCGCATCTCGAAAAGGGCGGATCCATCATCCAGCTCGCCAGCATCGCCGGCATGGTCCCGGTGCCGGGCGAGGCAACCTACAGCGCATCGAAGGCGGGCCTGCGCGCGTTTGCCCGTGCCGTGGGCTACGAGATGGAGCATCGCGGCATCCACGTTGGTTGCGTCTGTCCTGGTCCCGTCGACACAGGATTTCTCGGCGATCTCGAGTCGGTGCCCGACATCGTCCTTTCGCAGCCGATGATCACCGCCGACGACGTCGCCGACGGCGTGCTGCGCTGCATCGACGAGCGCATCGAAGAGCTCGCGCTCCCGCGACGCTCGGGACGCCTCGCGACGATGGCGTATCTGATGCCCGACTTCGCGAAGCGCATCCGCCCGGTCCTCGAGAAGCGCGGCGCGCGGAACAAGCTCGCCATCCTCGCTCGCCGGCGCTCGGCGTCGTGAGCTCGTGGACGCGAACGCCAACCGCGTGTCCGTGGTCACGGGCGTGGTCTTCGTCCTCGCCGGCCTCCCCAAGCTGCTCGCGTTCCACTGGGAGCTCGCGATCTTCATCGACCTCGGCCTTCCGCGGCCGGAGCTCTGGGTCATCGCAGCGGGGCTGATCGAGATCGCCGGCGGTGCGCTGCTCGTGTCGCGCCGCGCCGTCACACCCGCCGCCGTGGTCCTCGGCGGAACGATGGCCGTCGCCATCGCCGTGTCCGGCATCGGGCACGGCGACGTCGTCCCGAGCCTCACCCTGGCCCCGGCGCTGCTGGCGGCGTGCCTCTACCTCGTCGTCAACGACGGCGCGTGGCTTCGTAGAGGGCAATCCCGCTCGCGACCGCCACGTTGAGCGAGTCGAGCGCCGGCGTCATGTCGATGCGCACGCGCCGAGTCCGCGCGAGGATGCCCGCGGGAAGGCCGTCACCTTCCGTCCCCATCAAGAGCACGCGTCCACGCGGCGCGGGGTCGGCCACCACCGCGTCGAGGAGCTCTTCGCCGCGCGCGGTCAGCGAGAGCGTCTCCCACCCGGCCGCCTCGATCGTGTCCAGCATCGTGTCGGCCGAATCGCAGCGCGCGAACGGAACGACGAGCGCGCCGCCCACCGAGACGCGGATCGATTTGCGATAGAGCGGGTCGCACGTCACGCTGTCGAGAAGCACGCCGCGCGCGCCGAACGCGGCTGCATTCCTGAACACGCTCCCGACGTTGTCGTGGTTGGTGAGCCCGACGAGCCCGATGGCGAGCAACGCGGCGCTCGCGCCATGAATCGCGCTCGAGCCGAGCAGCGACTCGGCGGTGAGCGGAGCGCCGCGCTCGCCGAGCGCCAGGATGCCGCGATGGATGGCGAACCCGACCACCTCGTTCATAACGTCCTGCGCGACCACGTACGCAGGCACCTCGTCGGCGAGGCAGTCGATCACGTCGCGCAGCGCCTCGACCCTCCGCTGCTCGACGAGGAGCGACCGCACGCGGAAGCGCCGCTGCCGCACAGACGCCAGGACCCGCACCACCACCTCACCCTCGGCCACGAACAGGCCGTCGCTGCGCCCCGCGAGGTCGCGATCGCGGAGGCGCACGTAAGGCT
>JAYTOQ010000196.1:0-2249 GCA_043747665.1 Polyangiaceae bacterium
GGGATGATGGCGTCGATGAGGAACCCGGGCAGCTTGTTCTTGCTGGCGAGGTGGAGCACGGATGCGCCGGCGGTCACCGTCGACTTGGCATCCCTGATGTAGCCCTGGTCCTTCCACTTCGACGGGTACCACTCGCCGACGCGATAGCGCGCCATCGACTTGATGCGCGGTGGCGGGACGGGCATCTCCTTCGTGAAGAGGTCCTTGATGCACGGCAGCGCAGCGGTGCGACCGGCGAGCACCAGGAGATCGACATCGAACTGCGCGAGGATGTCCGCATAGCGACGGAGCGGCTCGCGGAGCACGCGCTCGATGGCACGCTCCACCTCGCGCGCATCGAATTTCAGGAAGAGGTTCTCGATACCGGGGAAGCCCTCGACCTCGCTCTCGAGGAAGCGGTCGGCCTCGCCCAGGACCTGCGCAGAGATCCCGGGCAGCCCGAAGATCTCGAAGACGTACGTGAGCAGGTACATCTTCTCGGGCGCGCTGTCGGGCATCGCGAAGCCCTCTGCCACGGCCCAGTAGCAGCGCGCGAGCGGCAGCCACAGATACGGCACGAGCCGCGCGCGCAGCGTTCGCCAGGCCGAGCCGTGACCGGCGTCGCCCTCGCCGAACAGATGGAGCAGCTTGCCCTTGCTCGCGGCCGTGGGGAGCTGCGCCACGATCTGCGGGAAGATCACGTCCTCGACGATCGCGCGACAGACCTCGTCACCGGCGATGCCCACGCCGTCCTGAAACAGCTTCGTGATCGAGAGCGACGTGCCGGTGCCGGGGAGCTTGTCCTCGTACTCGGCGATCATGACGTCGCTCGTGCCGCCGCCGATGTCGACCGAGGCGACGCGCAATTTCCCGGTGCCTCCGTCCTTCGGCGCTCCACTCGTTTGCCCGTAGACGGAGATGAGCTCCTCCATGCTGCCGGAGAACGTGCCCGATGCCTCCTGGTAGACGAACACCATCTGCGCCGCGAGCGCCTCGTCGACGAACAGGAACCGGTCGTAGTGCTGCTTCGTCGGCGCGGCGGGATCCCAGATGCGATTGGGGTAGAGATCGGCGCGGATGTTGAGCACGAAGCACGTGAGGATGACCGCGTTGCGAACGAGGTCCTCGTAGACGCGCTGCTCCTCGAGGCGCATGCCCGACGGATACGTGAGGACAACATGCTTCAGGACCCGCGGGTTCGCCTCCTTGCCCTGGAACATGCGGTACTGCGCGCCGTTGATCTGCGCGTAGGCCTGGCAGAGGATCTCGACGATCGCGAACAGCATCATCGAGCGCGGCGCGTAGCGAGGGTCGGCGGGCGTCTGCGGGCCGTCGTCGCGGAGGTAACGTCCGCCGGACTCCTCGGGCAGATACTTGAGGATGCGTCCGAACACCGGACGATGCTCGCCGCCGCCGTCGGGACCGCTCGAGACCTGGCCGACCTTCTGCGCGAAGTGCCAGCGCTCGTCGGTCTGGCGATCGTCCCAGAGGTAGCGCTTCGGTCCGGACAGCGTGCACTGGTAGCGATGAGGCGTCTCGAGGGCGCGGTCGAGCGCCTCGCGGCCCATGCGCGCCACGCTCGGCCACTGGAACGAATCGCCGGTGGCGGTGGCGAAGACCGCCTTGTCCCATGGGCTCGGCAGGAAGGTGATGCGCGAGTCGAAGGCCTCCTGGCTGGTCTCGACGGGGTTCGAGAGGTTGCGCATCTCGAGCGGCACGCCGAACACACCGGAGTCCCGGCCCTCGACCAGGAGCGCGGTGGAGCGCGAGTTGCCGAGATCGAGGACCAGCGACACCGGGATGGGCTGCGACGTCTCGATGCGCGTGAAGCGGATCTTGGGGAGGAGCGGCGCGAGCGTCTCGAGCAGGGCGGCGAGCTTGAAGAGCGCCTTGTCGATGCCGGCGCGCTCCAGCTTTCGAACGAGCTCGCGCGTCTCGGGGTGATCGAAGAACTGCGCGACCTCTGCCTTGTCGAGGGCGCGGAAGGGACGTCCCTCGTCGTAGGCGCCGTCGAGGTGCCGCCCGCCGGAGCCGGTCTGCTCGAGCGTGTCGACGGCCATCACTGCGCGGACGCCGCCGCCGGCGGTCTCCGCGAGGAAGACTTGGACCGCGAACGGGCACGAGAGCTGGTAGGGGACGGGAAGCCAGCGGTTGGACAGCTCCCCGAGGTGATCGTGCGCAGAAATCTCGACGTCGGGATCCTCGCCAGGGTTTGCCCGTCGCACCGAGAACGTCGAAGGCGCGCCTCTTCCCGCCGTGGCCGTGGCCGT
>JAYTOQ010000197.1:0-4844 GCA_043747665.1 Polyangiaceae bacterium
ACCTCGGTACCCCCGGCCGAGCACGTGCACGCTGGAATGTTCAATCCGTGGGACGACGGTGCACTGCCGGCGCCGCAGGTCGCGCTGCCTCCTCCCGCGGCGAGCTTCGCCGAGGACGACGAAGAGGTGATCACGAGCATTCGGCCCGGTCAGCTCGCGCAGCAGCGCGCCGACGCGCTCGCGAGCGCGATCGCGCACGGCCAGTCCCCGCCGGCGCCTCCGTCCGCGCCCCCGTCCGCGCCCCCGTCCGACACGACCGCCCCCGGAGTCGAGGCAGTGCCTGTCGCGCCCGTCGCGTCCGCGAGGCCGCCGCCCGCGAGGCCCGCGCCCGTGAAGCCGTCACCGCCGCGCCCGCCGCCGCTGCCGCCGCGCGCGCGGAAGCCCGCGCCGCCCGCTCCCGCATCGGCTCCGCCCGCGCGCGTCGAAGAGGCCCCGACGAGCGAGCGCACCGATCCGCACGGCATGGCGATCCCTGCAGCGCCCGAGCAGGCCGAAGGCGTCCCGAGCAAGCTCGATCTCGACTCGGTCGACGCCTTCGCCGACCTCCCCGACGATGCGCGCGTCGCGTTCGCCGCGGCCGCGGCGGTGAGCGTGCTCGGCGAAGGCGAGGAGGTCAGCAGCTTCGCGCTCGCTTACATCGTGTCGGGCACCGTCGACGTAGCAGCGACGATGGTCGATGCGCCTGCCGCCCGCCTCGCTGCCGGCGCCGTCCTCCGCTCGCGCGGTACCACCGACGAGGGCGTGCCGATGCGCCTCATCGGCGTGAGCAGCGGCGTGGTCGCGACGTGGACCGACGCCGAGGTGAAGGAAGCATTCCGCACGTGCCCGTGGGTCGAAGAGGATCTGCGCGTCGCTGCCGATCGCCTGCAGACGCTGGTCGGCGTCACCATCGGTCCGCTCGGCGAGCGCCTCGACGCAGCCATTCGCGAGCAGATCATCGGTCGCCTCACGATGCGCACGCTCACCGCCGGCGAGGTGGTGGTGACTGCTGGCGAACAGATGCCGGGCCTGCTCCTCGTCGGTGTCGGCGAGCTCGAGCTCGTCGACGGCGACCGGATCGCCGGCACCGTTGGCTCCGGCGAGTTCGTCTTCCCCACCGAGGTGCTCGGCGGTGGCGATGCTCCGCAGACCGCCCGCGCGGGTCCGGGCGGCGCGCTCATCCTGTTCGGCGATCGTCGCATCGCGCAGGAGCTGCTCGTGACGTGCCCGCCGCTCCTCGAGGTCTTCGCGGGGATGTGACGCGAGGCGTCGTTGCGCGTGGCGCCGGAGCTCGCGGCTTGAACTAAGGGGTCGCGCGCGTTCGCGGAGGCCCGAACGCCGCGGTGTGTTTCGTCGGCTCCGTCGCGCCGAGCTCCCAGCGAAGCTCCTCGTTGCCCTCGGCACCCGCGAAGCGCAGACCGAACCACCGAGCCTCCGGCGCGATCGTCGGTTGACCGCCAGGCGTCGTGGTCGGGAACTTGATGCGAAAGACGTTGCGCCAGACCGTCGAGTACGGGAAGTAGCGCCGCTCGAGCGGACCGGGACGCGCGATGAGCTCGATCGACAGCGGCGCCGTCTCGTTGCCCTCGTCGTCGATCAGCCGCACGATCCACGCCGTGTTCGCGCGCGTGAGATCCGACCAGCGCACGTTCGTTCCGTAGAGCGCGACGTAGAAGCGATGACTGTCTTTCGTCTCCGCGAGCGTGCGCTCCAGGAGCGAGCGTCGCTGCTCGACGGTGAGGCGATAGTCGTTCGCGTACCGGACGACATACGCCCAGCGGAAGTCCCACGACTCGAACGTCGCCGTCACGGTGAGCAGCGTGTCGAGCTCGCTGAGCTGCACGAGGCTCGCGGAGCGTGTCCAGCGCTCGAGCACCTGCGGATAGTCGCTGTCCGTGTACTCCCGAGGCCCCGACGCCATCGAGACCTTGGGGTCGGCACACGCCGTCGCTCCCGCCCCAATCGCGAGCGCGACGAGCAGCGTGGAGAGCACGGCGAGAGGACGACGAGTCACCGAAACACTCTCGCCGAGCAGGCCGGCGCCGGCAAGAAGCCTTCCATGGATGTGGCGATCTGCGTACGGAATGCGCGCGGGAGGCGCGTACGCGGCGAGGCATGGCAGCGCAGTCGCGGGCGCCGTCGAAGTCTGCACGGCGCCCCCATGTGGCGCGTCCGCTCGCGCTCTTTTGTGCGCGCCGCGCAACGCGGTTGGCGCTCTCGCGGCAGGCCTGCGTTCGTGGTGAATCGTCCCGAACGGCAGAGCCCGATCGGGCCCTGCTCCGGCCGGCTCGCCTGGTTGCCGGGAAACTTTCCAGGGGTCCGCTCGTCCAACGAACGTGCCCCTACGCGTGGCACGTGAATCGCAGCCTTCCGTGAGCAACCGGCCCATCCGGGCCTTTACTTACCTCATATCCGCAGGGTCCTCGACGACGCCGTTACACCTCGCAGTAGAAGGTGCGCCTTGATTGAAAAGCTCGATTTCCTCGTTCGCTTCTGGGAGCTCAAAGCTCGCAACGCCTCGCTGGGCGAGCCGCTCCACTCCCGTGAGCAGATCGAGCTCCTCTCGCTCATGCAGCTCGTCACGGGCGGTCTCGACGCGCCGTCCCCCGGCCCCGTCGATCGTCCGAAGGGCGCGCTTCCCGCGCAGATGATCGGCGACGGAACCATCCTCCCCGTCGAAGTGCGGAGCGTGACGGCGGCTGCCGTCATCGTGAGCTGCGCATCGATCGTTCCCGTCGGCGCTCAGGTGATCCTCCGCGCTGCGGATGCGATCAGCGGCGTGGAGTACGCGCTGCCTTGCAAGGTGATCTGGGTCTATCGCGCAGCGCCGACCATCGTCGCGCTCGCCGTCGACGGCATCCCCACGCGCGCGGTGTTCGCAGGCATCCCGGAGCCACGCATGTCGATGCCGTTCGCGCTCGGCAAGCACGAACGCATGATCGGTTGAGCTGCTTTCGATCGCGTTTGCTGTATCCCACACGGTAATCGGCGTCGTATAACGGGGCTCGATGCCCCTGAAAATCACTGTCCGCTCCGTCCTGGCTGCGCGCGAGGTCGGCGACCTGATGGTCGTCGGTGTTCCGGCTCTCGGCGGAAACGCGCGCTCGTCATCAAAGAAGAACTCTCGCTCGCCGCTCGACGGCTTCGATCGCGCGCTCGGGGGAGCGCTCGGCCGCCTCCTCAAGAAGGAGGAGTTCAAAGGCAAGAAGGACCAGCAGGTCTCGATGTCGACGCTCGGCCGCGTGAAGGCCGATCGACTCGTCCTGATCGGTCTCGGCGACGTCGCCAAGCTCGGCCCCGGCGACATCCGCACGTTCGCCGCGAAGGCCGCCCGCGCCGCCAACGCCGACAAGGCGAAGCGCCTCGTGCTCGGTCTGCCGAACGGCCTCGAGGGCCGCCTCCGCGAGGTCGTCGAAGGCCTGGAGATGGGCGCCTATCGCTTCACCAAGTACATGACCGGCGATCGCAAGCCGAAGGCGGAGCTCACGCAGGTGACCATCTGCCTCACCGCCGATCTCCCGGCCGACGCGAAGGCTCGCGTCGATCTCGGTCAAGTCGTCGCCGCCGGCGTCAACCTCGCGCGCGATCTGTCCAACGAGCCGCCGAACGTCCTCTTCCCCGAAGCCTTCGCCGCCGCGGCGCAGCTGATGGCGAAGGACGAGAACCTCAAGGTCCAGGTCTTCGACTACCGCGAGATCCAGAAGCGCGGCATGCGCTTGCTCCAGGCCGTCGGCCAGGGCAGCGAGCATAAACCGTGTATGGTGCACTTTTCCCACGTCCCCGCGGGAAACAGCGCCAATCGCCGCCGCATCGTAGTGGTGGGCAAGGGCATCACGTTCGACTCCGGCGGCATCTCGATCAAGCCCGCCGCGGGCATGGGCGAGATGAAGCACGACATGAGCGGAGCGGCGAACGTCGTCGGTCTCATGCAGATCGTCGCGCGCCTCAAGCCGAACGTCGAGGTGCACGGCATCTTTGCCGCCGCCGAGAACATGCCCGACGGCAACGCGTACCGCCCCGGCGACGTGTGGCCTTCGCTCGACGGCAAGAGCGTCGAGATCATCAACACCGACGCCGAGGGTCGTCTGATCCTCGCCGACGCCCTCGCCTACGCGAGAGCGCTCGAGCCCGATCTCCTCATCGACAACGCGACGCTCACCGGCGCCTGCGTCGTCGCCCTCGGCAACTCCTGCTCGGGCTGGTACGCGTCAAATGACGCGACCGCCGAGGAGTTCCAGACCTCCATCCGCGGCAGCGGCGAGCAGATGTGGCGCCTGCCGCTTCTCGAGGATCTCAAAGACCAGCTCAAGAGCGACTCCGCGGATCTCAAGCACACCGGCGATCGCTGGGGCGGCTCGATCAGCGCGGCGCTCTTCCTCCGCGAGTTCATCGGCAACGTCCAGAACTGGATTCATTGCGATATCGCAGGACCCGCCATGGGCGATCGCGTCCGCGGCTGGGACCCCAAGGGCGGCACCGGTCACGGCGTGCTGACGTTCCTCGATGTGATCGAGCGCGCGTCGCGCAACGCCGGCGTCGCAACGGTCGCAGCACCTGCTGCGCCCGCCGCGGCGTCTCCGTCGGTCGCAAAGGCGCCGGCGCGGGCGAAGTCCGCTGCTGCCGCGAAGTCCGCGCCGGCGCCGGCGCGGGCCAAGTCCGCACCGGCGGCCAAGTCCGCTGCTGCCGCGAAGTCCGCACCGGCGGCCAAGTCCGCACCGGCGGCCAAGTCTGCGCCCGCGAAGAAGGCGGCGAGCGGCATCAACAAAAAGATCAGCGCTCCGGCGCCCTCGGCAAACGTCCGCACCGCCGCGTCGCGGCGCGCGCGTCGCTGACAGCGTCGAAACGCCTGAAATCAATGGTGCGCG
>JAYTOQ010000198.1:0-3383 GCA_043747665.1 Polyangiaceae bacterium
CCGTTTTCCGTCGGCGCGCAACGGTGACCTCAGCACGGCCGCCGCGCTCGGGCCTCACCCGGGTCGTAGACCCGTATTGTGCCGGAGGAGGGAGTCGAACCCCCGACCTAGCGCGTATGAAACGCCCGCTCTAACCAACTGAGCTACTCCGGCAGGAGGGCGCGCACTATATCCAAACGCGCTCGCCTGGCAAGCGCGTACGGAGATTCAGGAATCGCCGGGCTCGGCGACGCGCCCGCGACGGCGGCGCGCGGCGACCATCGCGATCGCGCCCAGCGCTGCCAGCACGCCTACGCCGCCGCTCGACGACGACGACGACGACGACGAGCTCGTCGTACGGCAGCCGCAGCCGCCCGCGTCGAACTTGTCCTGCGTCGGGGCGACCGGGTCGCTGCAGTCGATCGGGGTGCTCGCGCGCTGGGCGCGGCCCTGCTCGAGCTTCGTGGCGTAGTTGCCGGTGTTCGCGTTGTCGTGGTGGAACGACTCCCACTCGATCGCGCCCGTCGCCTTGCCGAGGGTGTGCCACGCGAACAGCCAGCCGTCGCGCGTGCCCGTCACGACCTCGAGGCCCTTCTGCGCGTCGCCGTCCACGTCGCCCACCGCTGCCGCCGCCGCGATCCAGCCGTTCGTGAACTTCGGGAAGCCCGCGGCCTCACGGCCGCACGCATCGGCCGCGTGCAGGAAGTAGCCGCCCGTGCCCGTGATCGCCTCGGGGTAGTCGTCGCCGCTCACGTCCGCGATGGTGTGGTTCACGAGGAACGTGAAGTCCTCGATGACCACCGGCGAGCCCGGCAGCATCTTGCCCGTCTTGCCGCTCCAGAACGCGAGGAGCTGCTGCCCTGGATCGGCATGACGTCCGCCGCCCGCGAGCGCGCCCGCGAGCGTGAGCGAGCCGCCCGATGCCACGACGTCCGGGACGCCGTCCTGATCCATGTCGCCGATCGACGGCTGGCTGAAGAGCGGGAACATGACGTCGGAACGCGCCTTCGTCTTCTCACCGAAGATGCTCGTCGGCTCGAAGCCGTTGTCGACCGCACCCGTCTCGTCGCGGCGCAGCGGAAGGCGATTCGGCGGATCGTCGAGCTTCACCTGAACGCCGGGATCGGCCTTCACCACGAGCGGCCTCGAGCCGTTGCCCTGCACCAGGATGTCCACGACACCATCGCCGTCGAAGTCCGCCGCCGCCTGCGAAGCGACGATGCCCTCGGCGACGACCGGGAACAGCTTCAGGCTCGTCACCGTGAACGGCCAGTTCGGCAGGTACGGACCGCCCGGAGCGGCATTGCCTCGACCGTCGACCGCGAACGCTTGGCCCGCTGCGCCGCCGCCGCCGACCTGCTGGTTCGAGCCGGACATGATCTCGGGAATGCCGTCGCCGTTCAAATCGGCGACGGTCGGCGTCGACATGATGCGGCTCGGGCCGGGCGACGTCGTCGACTTCGCGACGAGCGCGACGGGGAAGCCGTCGAGGACCGTCGCATCGGCCTTGAAGACCCAGATGTTGCCGTCGAACGCGCCGACCACGATCTCGGGACGGCCGTCCTTGTTCATGTCGATGAGCACCGGCGCGCCGTACGTGCCGCGCGCAAAATCGTGACCGGCGTCCATGCACGGCTTGGGCGCCGGCTTGGTGGGGTCGAGCGGGCACGAAGGGACGAGCGGTAGGCGCTTCGGCCAGCCCGGCAGATCCTGGCCCTTCGCGTCGATCACGTAGATGGTGCCCGACCACGTCGCGAAGACGATCTCCACCTTGCCGTCGCCGTCGAGGTCGCCGACGGCAGGCGCAGACACGATGGCCTCGCGCGCGAGATCGGGATCGACGCCGCCGGTCGCGCCGGCCTTGTACGCGGGGCTCGAGAGGTAGCTGGGGATGGTCGGCTCGCTCGACAGATCGGTGTTCAGGCCGTCGATGCGCCGCGTGCGATACGGGAAGCCCGTCACCTCAGCCGGTGCGCCGCTGCGCATCGTGAAGACGTGGACCTTGCCTGACGAATCGGGGGCGACGATCTCGCGGATGCCGTCGCCGTCGATGTCGGCGAGCTTGGGGCTCGACTCGACGGACGCGCCGAGGTTCATCGGGAAGCCGGGGAGGAGATCGCGATCGACGCCGTTCTTCTCGTTGGTGATGGAGACGACGCGACGGGCCTCGCCGCGGACGTCGCCGTTGTCATAGTGGGCGACGGCCTGCACGCGAATGGAGATGGTGCGCGCGTTCTCGCCGAGCGGCGAGTCGGGATCGGCCGTGTGCGCCGTGTCGATCTCGCGCGGATCGAGCTGCGCCAGCGGGTTGGCGCCGCCGGTGATGGTCGCGCCGGGCACGTTGGTCAGCGGCGGAACGATGTCCTTGTAGTCTGCATCTTCCGGCTGCACGCCGGGCGCCCACTGCACCTTGAGGTCGTAGGCCTTTGCGCGCGCGGCGGCGACGCGGCCCATGATGGCGATAGGGCCGTTGGTTCGATCGGCCTGGATGGGCGCGAACCACTCCGGCGAGACGACGTCGACCTCCGGCGGGATCAGCTTGTCCTTGATCGCCTGCATCATGCGCGCGGCGTTGGCGCGGCCGTAGCCGAACCGCTGGTCGAAGCCGGGATGCGAGAAGTAGAACGGCGAGTCGGGACCGCGCGACTCGGGGACGTCGATGTCGTCGGCGTTGAACTTGAAGAGCTGCATCGCCTCCTCGGCGCTCAGCGTGATGCCCTCGTTCGCGGCCACCGAGAACATGAGACCGGCGATGCCGGAGCTCCGGCCCGTCGCTTCGCTCGAGCAGCTGGTCGCGCTGATGCTCAGCGAGAGGTGCCCGCCGTAGTTCGAGCACGTATCGAAGGCGACGAACGTCGTCGCTTGCTCGGTCTTCTGCTCGTCGTAGCGGATCGAGTGCACGGTCAGGACGTGGTTGGACGTCGCCGGCGCGTTGTGATGGCGCGAGTTCTCGTCTGCCATGCTCGCCATCACGATCGCACCCTTCGAGTACGCGTAGTCGATGGCGGCCGATGCGAACGCGGTGCGGTTGATGGTGCCGAGCGCCTCCTGCACGACCTTCACGCCCTGATCGGCGCCGTAGATGACCGCCTTCGCGAAGTCGTTGGAGTCGGCGATGAAGCTGTTGCCGACCCGCAGCGGGATGAAGCGGCACTTGGGGCAAACGCCCGGCTCGCCGTCCTTGTTGTTCGCCTCGGCGCTGCTGTCGATCGCCTCGCCGGTGCCGTGGCCGTACCGCGTATCGTCGTACGGATCGTTGTCGTTCTTGAAGAAGTCCCAGCCCGCGATGTCGTCCGTGTAGCCGTTCGCGTCGTCGTCGACGCCGTCGGAGAACATCGCGATGAGGTCGCCCGGATCGAGGATGCAGTTGCGGTTGACGTCGCCCTTGATGCGATCGGCGCCCA
>JAYTOQ010000199.1:0-21887 GCA_043747665.1 Polyangiaceae bacterium
GGGCCAGCTCCGCGCGCTCGCCGTCTTCGCGCTGGTCGCCAACGTCGCCGCGTGGGCGGTGGTCCCGTTCTTCGGCATCACCGCGAAGACCGGCGGCGACTGGCCCGCCGCGCTCGTGCTCGTCGTCATCGCGGCCGGGCTGCTCGGCGCGATCTTGCCGCTGGTCGCGCACTTCGGGATCCCCGCCGACGACCAGGCGGGGCAGCGCCTGAGCTACGTGTATCTTGCAAACATCGTGGGGTCGGCGATCGGGAGCCTGCTCACGGGCTTCGTCTTCTTCGATGCGTGGCCGCTCCAGACCATCGGCGTGGTGATCGCGCTCGTGGGTCTCGCGCTGGTCGGGTCGCTGGTGCTGCTGTCCGATCTCACCGGCGGCAAGCGCGGCGCGTACCTCGGCGGCGTGGTGGCAGTCGCGGTGCTGCTGGTGGTGGCAACGCCGCGTGCGTACGACCGCATCTGGGAGCGCCTCCTCTACAAGCAGGACTTCACGCCCGACACGAAGTTCGCCGAGATCATCGAGACCAAGAGCGGCGTCATCACCGTCACGGCCGACGGCACCGTGTATGGCGGCGGCGCCTACGACGGGCGCTTCAACACGTCGATCGTCCACGATCGCAACGGGATCATGCGCGCATACGGCATCGGCGCGCTCCATCCTGCGCCCAGGAAGATCCTCATGATCGGCCTCGCGTCGGGCTCGTGGGCGACGGTCATCCAGCATCTCCCGGGCCTCGAGCATCTCACCATCGTCGAGATCAACCCCGGCTACACACGTCTCATCGAGGGCCATCCCGAGGTGCGCGGCGTCCTCCACGATCCCAAGGTCGACATCGTCATCGACGACGGGCGCCGCTGGCTCAATCGCCATCCCGGACCCTCGCAGCGCTTCGACGTCATCGTGATGAACACGACGTGGCACTGGCGCGCGCACATCACCGATCTCCTCTCGGTGGAGTTCATGCAGCTCGCGCGCGCGCACCTCTCGACGGGCGGGCTCTTCTACTTCAACACGACGTCCTCGGACGACGTGCAGAAGACGGCCGCCACCGTCTTTCCGTACTCGATGCGCGTCTACAACTTCATGGCGGTGAGCGACGCGCCGCTCACCTTCGACAAGGCGCGCTGGGCGAAGACGCTCGCGGCGTTCTCCTTCGACGGCGTGCCCGCGATCGATCGCTCGACCGAGGGCGGGCAGAAGTTCTTCGACGACCTCGTGAGCTACGCGGACACCATCGACGCGCCGCCGGAGTCGGAGGGCCTCGAGGCCGGGCCGAGCGTGCTCGCGCGCACGAGCGGCGCCACGGTCATCACCGACGACAACATGGCGGCCGAGTGGCGGAAGGTGCTGCGGCTCCAGGATCCGCCGTGACCGCCCGCGTCGACGCCGCGGTCGCTCAGGCTCTCCCTCTCCCGCCTGCGTTCTGGCTGCCCGAGGGCGACGCGTTCCGCGCCACCGTCGCAGGGCGGGGGCCATGGAGCATGGGGCATCTGCACGGCGGTCCGCCGGCGGCGCTGCTCGCGCGTGCGCTCGAGCTCGACGCCGCGACGTCGGCGGTGCCGCTGCGTGCCGCGCGCATCACCGTGGCCTTTCATCGTCCCGTCGCCATCGACGTCTTTCGCGTGTCGGTGGAGCCGGTGCGCGAGGGCAAGAAGGTGCGCATCGCGCGCGCATATCTGACCGACCTCGCCGGTCGCGCTGTCGCCACCGCCGAGGCACTCTTCGTGAGGCGCGCCGACGTCGGCGTCGCGGCCACCGTTCACCCGACGCCGCGTGCGCCCGAGGCGTGCGACCCGTGGCAGTTCCCGTTCTTCACCACCTCCGCGGTCGGCTATCACACCGCGATGGAGACACGGCTACTCGCCGGCACTTTCGGCACGGGGAAGATGGCGCTGTGGATGCGGATGCGCGTCCCCGTGGTGCCCGGCGAAGCGCCGAGCGGCCTGCAGCGCGTGGTGTGCGCCGCGGACTCGGGCAACGGCGTGAGCGTCGGAGTCGATCTTGCAGAATACACGTTCCTCAACCCGGATCTCACGGTGAGCCTCGCCCGTGAGCCCCAGGGTGAGTGGGTCGCGCTCGATGCCACGACGCACTTCGGCGCCGATGGAATCGCGCTCGCCGAGAGCGCGCTCCTCGACGTCGCCGGTTTCGTGGGCCGCGGACTGCAGACGCTGGTGGTGGAGCGCCGAGCCAGCTCGTAGCCGGACGACGCAGCCGTGTACCGTGCTGGTCGCGTCAGTTACTGGCAACCCTGAACGCGGTCGATTCCGGCTGTCTCGACGCAACCCGTGCTGAGGGGCTTGGGATCGTTGGCGCACGTGGTGACGAAGTGGCCGGTCGTGCCGCACGCCGGGTCACCCTCGAAGCCGCCCTGGTGTGCCCCGCAGCTATCCAGCACATGCGAGTGAGAGCTGCACTTTCCGATGCTGTGATTGTACTGCTTCAACACCACGCCATCGCAGTCCCAGTCATAGGTCGGAGTCCACGTCGTGTTCCACGTCGACGAGCCGACCGGGCCCTGGCCAGGATGGATGTAGAAGTTCAGATCGTCACAGTCTCGCGATGGTTTGCCGCACGCGCCGCCATCCGCCATCACCTGGTCGTTGTCGCAATCGCAGCACCCGTCCGGCCCGGCTTCGATGTGCCCGCCGCCGTCGGGGACGGTGGTCGCGTCCTTCAACGACCCCATCGGATCGACGTCTTCGTTGGCGCCTACGACACGGCCGTCGACGGTGACCGGCGAATCACTATTCCCGCCGTCGACTCCGCCTTCCGAACCGGCTCCGGCGGGGGCGAAGGAGACGTCGGGAAAGCTGCATGCTGCACCGATCGCCAGGACCGGCGAGATGGCGAGCGCGAGAACGAGGAGCTTGCGGCGGCCGTTCATCTCAAAACCTCCAGGTCGCGTCGACGCGGCCTAGACCGGGGACGATGGTGAGGTTTCGCGCGGTGGTCGGCGGGCCGACCTCTCTCGAGTTGCTGCCCCAGATGAACAGACCGACGCCCGTGCCTGCGGCGACGAGGCCGACCGGGAACAAGATGGTGGTGAGCGTGCTCATCAGCTTGCCCTTGTCGACGGTGCTCTGGAGATCGGTCGAGCAACCCGTGTGCGACGGGCACTGGCTGTCGACGTCGCTCTTCGCGCCATTGCGGATGAGGAACGTGACGCCGCTCCCGATGAGCGCAGCGGCGCCGACGCCGATGAGCACGATGCCTGCCGTGCGCTTGCCCTTGCCGGTATCGGTCTCGATGACCGCGCCCGACTGCTCGGGCGTGCCGGTTCCGGTTCCGGTGCCCGCAGCCGTCGCCGGGGGCGTCTGCACGAGGCGCAGCGCGACGTGCTTCGCGTCACCGGCAGCGAGCGTGACCTCGGCCTCGACGGGCGTTGCGTACTGCGCCTGCACGCGCACGCGGTAGTTGCCCGGATCGCGCTCTAGCGGCGTACCGACGAGCGTCGTGCCGAGGTTCTCGCCGTTGACGAACACCTCGACGCCCGACCTCTCGTTCGCGGGCCCCTCGGCGGTGGGCGACTTCACGTTGACGTCGACGTAGACGGTCGCGACCTTGGGCTGGAGCCGCGTGGCGGCGTCCTGCGCGTCCTTCTCCCATCCGTCGTACTTGGGATCTTGCGCCATCGTGACGAGCGCGCGCTTGATATCGAGCCACGCGCGTCGCGACGACGCCCAGTGACCGATCTGCTCCTCGCACTCGGCGACGTTGCGCAGGCTACCAAGGCCGTTCGGATAGACCTTGTATGCCTTCCGGAAGTAGGGAACCGCGCCGACGCAGTCTCCCTTGTTCCGCAGATCACGGGCGCGCGCGAAGAGATCCTTCGCGTCGGACTCGGCATCGGCGCGTGCCGTCGGTGCCGCGGACAGCGCGGCGAGACCGACGGCCGCTCCGACGCTCAGGCGTCGAAACCAGCAAGAAAGGCGCACTGTGGAAGCTTATCAAGCCCTGTAGGGATAGTCGAGGCTCGACGATGCGAGAGCGTCGCGCGCATTCGCGGTCAGAAGACTTCGCCTTTGTCAGGGGGCTTGCGCGTCGTCGCGGAGGGCGGCGGAGGCGTCACGACCGGGGGCGTCACGACCGGGGGCGTCACGACCGGGGGCGTCACGACCGGAGGCGTCACGACCGGAGGCGTCACGGGCACCGGAGGCGGCGGCGTTGCATTCGCGGTGGGCCGCACCGCGATCGCCGGTCGCCCCGTCGTCTTGCTCACGGTCGGCGTCGTCATCGTGACGACCGGCGCGACGGGCGCGTTCGTCGGCGGCGTCACAGGAGCGGAGGGCGGCGGTATCGCAGCGCGATCGTTACGGTCGCTCGTCGTCGGTGTCGCCGTCGAGTCGGTGGGCGGGCCCTTGGCCGCCGACTTGTCGCGCGAGCCGAACGCCGTGAGCGCGAGGACGACGATACCGATGGTCGCGACCGCCGCCACCAGCGCGAGGAGCCAGCCCGCCGCGGACTTCTTCTTCGGCGTGAAAGGCGCCGGCCCGCCGACCGCGACGCCCATCGGATCGGACCCGGGTCCGGGCTCGCTGCCGTTGATCGCCATCTCGCCAGGCGTATTCAGATAGCCGGAGCGCGGCGCGCGCTCCGCGGCGACCAGGTTGCGCGAGCTCGCGGGTCGCCCGTTGCGACCGAGCGCCGGTCCCATCGCCGCTTCGACGTCGAGCGGGTCGACGAGCGACTCGAACGCCTCGGACAGCTCCGCTGCCGTGCCAAAGCGCTCGTCGACCTTCGGCGCGAAGGACCGCGCGAACACCCCCTCCAGCGCCGGCGGCAGATTCGAGCGCCGCGTGAGCACCGGGATCATGCGATGCGTGCAGATGCTGAGGAAGATGTCCTCGACGGTCTCTCCCTCCCAGGGGATCTGACGCGTCAGCGACTCGTAGGCCACCACGGCGAGCGCCCACAGGTCGCAGCGATGATCGAGCGAGTCGAGGCCGCGCGCTTGCTCGGGGCTCATATAGCTCGGCGTCCCGAGGACCATGTCCTTGCCCGTCGTGAACGGCGAGCGCGTCCGGAACGGCTTCGTCGTGCGCGCGATGCCGAAGTCGAGGAGCTTCACGAGCAGGCGCCCGTCCTCGTCCTTCGTGAGGAACATGTTCGCGGGCTTGAGATCGCGGTGGAAGATCTGCTCGGCGTGGGCCTGGCCGAGCGCGCGTGCCACCTGCATCACGATCGCGGTGGTCTCCGCGAGATCGAGCTCACCGCCTCTCTTGATGCGCGCCTCGAGCGACTCGCCTTCGAGCAGCTCCATCACGAGGTACGCGAGGCCGTCCTCCTCGCCGTGGTCGCTGACGGAGACGATGTGCCGCGTCTTGCGCGAGAGCTTCGCCGAGACCTGCGCTTCGAGCTGGAAGCGGCCTGCGGCGCTCTCGTCCTCCTCGTCCTCCGAGGGCTTCACCAGCTTGATGGCGAACTCGCCGCCGAGCGAGTTGTGGGTCGCGAGCCATACCTCGCCCATCGCGCCCTTGCCGATCAGGCGAACGAGCTCGTACTTCCCTGCGACCACCCGTCCGACGTCGATCTCCGCGAGCATTGACGCCAGCTAGCCTATCGCGATCTGGCGGTCCGGGGCGGACCGGCCGTCGTTCGTGAGGTCGCACTTTCGCTTACGGCCGCTAGGCTGCGACATTGCTGACTGTTTCAACAAGCATAATTTCACCTCGCCCAATTCGAGGCGTGAGCTACCCTCAAACGCGATGGGGCAGGAAAGCGGAAAGCGGCCGAAGTTCGATCTCGACAGTCGAAGCGCATCGAGCCAGCCCCCCGGCGGAGTGGACGAGCATCAAGCGTTCAACAGCGTCGTGGGCGACGGGATCCGCAAAGCTCGACAGGAGCACGGCTGGACGCAGGCGCACCTCGCCGACCAGGCGCGCCTCTCGCCGAACTACATCGCGCGCCTCGAGCGCGGCGAGCTCGGTCCTTCGCTCTTCGTCGCCAATCGCATCTGCGAGGCGCTCGCCATTCCGATCGAGGACCTCGTCGCGCCGCTTTCCACGCCAAACGGCACCGGTCGCAAGACCACCGCGAAGCGCCGCGCCGCGGGCTGAGCCTCCGTTCCGGTGTGGCGCGGCTCGTCGGGGCGACGAGCTCGCGCTAGGGCGCGATCGTGCTGCTGACCGTGCCCTCGCCGAAGCGCGCGACCACGCCGTCGCGCGCGACGCCGGCTCGCGGAGTCGCGGTGAAGCTGCCGCCGACACCCCAGAACGCGCCGCTGGGATCGACCCAGGCGCCGTGAAGATCGGAGAACGGCTCAGAGCCGAAGTCGTCGACCCACGCCTCGCCGACGAGGCGGAGCTTGAGGCTCCCGCCGCCGACGATGACCGCGCGACCCCACGAGCGCGCGGGTGCTCCGGCGGGCGCGCAGGCGACGCCGTTCACGTCGTTCACGAGCGTGACGTCCGAGCGCTTCCACGTCGTGCCGTCGGAGACGAGCAAATCGCGTCCGCCCACGGCGATGATCGAGGATGGTGAGCAGCCGTTGACCGTGGTGAGGCGACCCTTGGCGATGCCCTGGGCCTCGCGCTTCCACGTGCCGTTCGTGCGATGCCACACGAGCCCGATCTCGCCGACCACGTAGACGTCGTCCTTGCTCGTGCCCCACACCTTGAAAAGGGCGACTTTATGAAGCTCGGGCAGCGTCTCGGGCTTCCATGACGTGCCGTCCCAGTGGAGGACGACGTCGTTGGGCTGATCCGGCTGATCGGGTACGCCGCCCACCGCCCATGCGTCGTCCGGTGCCGCGGCCCACACCCCGAAGAGCGTCGCGGTGGTGCCCGACGTCCGCTCTTCGAACTTCGTGCCGTCCCAGTGCGTGATGCGGCCCTTCTCACCGACGAGCCACACGTCGGAAGTGCTCGTGCCGTGGATCCACCAGTACGTCTCGGTGCCGCCCGGCTTCGAGCGCTGCCACACGCTACCGTCGTAGCGCATGACCAGCGACTCGAAGCCGGTGTTGCCGAGCGGGCCGCCGACCGTCCACACGTCGTGCTCCGACGTCCCCCACACCGCGAGCAGGGCGCCGTCGAGATGCTCGAGCACCGGCTTCCAGGTGGGCGTGATCGATGCGTCGCCGCCGTCGATCGGCGCGCCTGCGTCGTCGATCGTCGAGGCGTGGGACGGCGAGCACGCACCGACGGCTGCGCCCGCGAGCAGAGACGAAAGCACGGCAGCGAAGACGGCGCGCGCGCTCATCAGCGTCCTCCGTCCGGCACGCCGGCGTCCTCACCGCATGACTCGCCGAGCACGTAGCCGTGCTTGCAGAGACAGCGACACGCGGTGCCCTTCGCGCCGCTCTCTGCGCAGCGAGGAGTCACCTTGATGACCTTGGTGGCCGTCTTCTTCGATCGATCCACGACCTTCACCTCGACTTCGAACGGTTGATCGAACACGTCGACGTCGGCCCACTCGTTCGGACAGACCGGGACATTCGAGTAGTCGCCGATGGCCGCCGAGTCCTCGATGTTGGCGGTGGTGCCTTGCCCGGTGGTGCCCCAGCCGTCGGCCTCTCTGGTGAGGTTCACGGTGCGACCGTCGACGCGCACCTGACGCGAGCCGAGATCGCGAAGCGCGCCGATCACCTGCGCTCCGCAGCCATCGAGGTTGAGGGCGCGCACGCCGATGAACGACACGCGACCTCCCTGCGGCGGAAATACGATGGCGAGATCGTCGCCTTCGTCGAGCGCGACGTCGGTGCCGTCGGCGCGAAGCGCGCGCAGCTCGAGAACGATGTCCTTCGTCGGATCGCCGAGGTAGCCCGCTGCGCACGTGGAGGGCGCGGCCTCGACGCCGCCGTCGCTCGCAGGCGTCGCCTCGCCGCCGCCGGGACACCCGGCAAGCCCAAGGACCGCCGCGAGCAGTGACGGCGGCGCGGTCGCGATGAGGAACCAGCGAGGACAGCGCATCGACAGGTCAGTTGCAGTTTACGTCGTCCTGCTTCGGGTAGTAGTAGACGAACGCGTTGCAGTGCTCGTTCTTCTCCACGATCGGGCCGAACGTGTAGCAGCAGTCGGGCTTTGCATCGGCGTGCTTCGCGACGTCGTAGTCGTCGAGCGCCTTGCAGCCGCCCGCGGAGTCGAGGGGCGGAGTCCACTGATACGAGCACTCGTACGCCACGCCGCCGCCCGGCGGCACCGCGACGTTCAGCTCCGGCGAGTGCAGCATCGGCGGCTCGTCCCAGGTGCGTGACGTGTAGAACTTCTTGTCCTCGGGAGGCAGCCCCACCGCCGTTCCGTCAGAGGCGTAGATCGAGAACTGCTTGCCGCGGCCGTGGAAGTGGCCGTTCGCGCCGATGATGTTGACCGTCTCCTTGTTCCTGAACTGACAGTTGCCCTGGAAGCTCGGCGTCGGGTTGCTCTTGCACACGCGGATCGACTGCTTCGTCGCGAAGAGCGTGCCCATCTCGTGGACCACCTCCGCCTTCGGGACGGTGTGGAAGTTGACCGCCACCTCGCCGCCCTCGGGCGACTTCTGCGACGTCGCGTTGACGTAGTGGGTCTGGATCATCAGCCACTCGTCGGGCTGGAAGACGTTGGCGACGCCCTCGGGATAGGTCCAGTCGAGGTCACCCGCCTGCTGCGTGTTCGCGACGAGCGGCCAGTCCGCCCAGTTGGGGCTCCTGAAGCACTCGCCCACGCCGTTCTTCGCTTCCTGGATGCCGCCGTTCGCGGGATCGAGCTTCACGATGGTCCGCACGCGGAAGATGTTCATGTGATGCGAGCCGGCCTTCTGCACGATGCGGATCCGGTGCAGGTTGACGGCATCGTTCTCGGGCATGCCGCTCAGCCTCGAGAGGTCGCGGACCTTGTAGAAGTAGCAGTTCTGGACCTCGTCACCGGCGTTGACCGGGAAGAGCGTGGTGCGCAGTTGGAAGCCGAGGCCGCGCGCGGGGGCGTCGAGCTTCTCGGGATCGGTCACCGTGGTCTCGGTCGTCGGGGGCCCGTGATCGGGCGCGCAACCCGCGGTCAGGGCGAGGGCGACGGGCATCGAGAGGAGCGCGGCGGCAAGGAAGCGATTCATGGTGACCTCGGAAGAGTATCGTAGGGCCGTGATGTCGGAGCGCTGATGAGCAGGCTGCGTGCCACCCTTGCGATCGCGGGAACTACGGGAAATACGGCACCGTCGTGTGACCAGCGCTCGAGCTCGCCCGGACATCCGAGTCATGTGTGCCAGCCCCGGCGGCGCTGGCACGGGCGCGGTCTCCCGGCGGTGATCGGCGTCGCGCTGGCGTGCGGAATCGGTGCAGGTTGCACCAATGACAGCCGTCCGCCGCTCGCCGCTCGGCATCCCTCGACGGCGAGCGACGGAGGCTCACGCGACGACGCGCGCGCCGACGCCGGCCGCGCGGCGTCGGATGCTGCCGTCTCACGCGCGGCGCTCGGCGCTGCGCTCGCGCTCGTCCCACGACCGCGCAACACCGTGAGGACCTGCAGCGGCACTCTGCCGATCGACGACGTGAACGGGATCGTCGTCGACGACGATCCTGCCGCGCGTGCGATCGGCGCCCGGCTGGCGGAGTGGCTCGGCATCGGCCCGTCGCTCGTGCGCGCCATTCCCGTCGGCGCGCCGGGGCCGTCGCATGCCATCGTCCTTCGGCTCGACGGCGCGTCCGGTGCTCCGCGTGATCCTTCTGCCGAGCCGCCTCGCGATCTCGACGACGAAGCGTACACGCTCGACATCACCTCTTCGAGCGCTGTCCTCCGCGCGCGTCATCCGGCGGGCCTCTTTTACGCGGCACAGTCCCTCGCGCAGCTCGCCGGCGCGCGCCCGCTGCTCTCTGCGTCGGGTTCCTCGCGCACGCACGCTCGCTCGCTGCCGTGCGTGCACATCGACGACGCGCCTGCGCATCGCGTGCGCGCGATGCACCTCGACGTGGCGCGGCACTTCTTCTCGAAGGAGCTCGTCGAGCGCTACGTCGAGCTGCTCGCGTTCTATCGTTTCAACGTCTTTCACTGGCACCTCACCGACGATCAGGGCTTTCGCCTGGCCATTCGCTCGCATCCCGAGCTCACGCAGATCGGCGCACGGCGCATCGAGGACGGGCACGAGGTCTCCGGCTCGTACACGCAGGAAGACGCGCGTGAGGTCGTGGCGCGCGCGAAAGGCTCGTTCGTCACGGTGGTGCCCGAGATCGAGATGCCCGGCCATGCACGGGCTATCCTTGCGTCTCATCCGGAGCTCTCCTGCACCGGCAAGAAGCAGCCTGTGCCTTCGACCTGGGGCGTCTTCGAGGACGTGCTCTGCGCCGGCAACGATGCGACGTACGCGCTCCTCGACGACATCCTCCGTGAGACGACCGAGGTCTTCCCGTCGCGCCTCGTGCACGTCGGGGGCGACGAGGTCCCGAAGACGCGCTGGGCCGCGTGCCCGAAGTGTCGCGCGCGAATGGCGAAGGACAAGCTCGACGCCGTTCACCTCCACGGCGCCTTCCTGAAGCGCGTGGGAGCGATGCTGTCGGGGCGCGGCCGGCGGATGGTGGCCTGGGACGACGCGCTCGACGGCGGCGTGCCGGCGGACACGGTCGTCGTTGCCTGGCAGAGCGCGGAGCGCGCGCGGCTCGGCGCGGCAGCCGGATACGACGTCGTGATGGCGCCGTCGGACACGACGTACCTCAACTTCTGGCAATCGCGCGCCGTGCATCAGCCCGGCCACGAGGGGTACCTCCCGTGGACAAGGGTGCTCGCCTTTCAGCCCTTGCCGGACCGCCACGTGCTCGGTGGCGAAGGCGCGCTGTGGACCGAGTACGTGACGACCTCCGACGACCTCGACACGATGCTGTTGCCACGCCTCGCGGCGCTGTCAGAGGCGCTGTGGAGCAGCAGCGCGGACGCGTCGACATTCCCTGCTCGCTTCACCGCGCTGCGACCGCTCCTCGACGCGAGCGCGGTGCGCTACTTCGTCGAGCCGCCCGTGGGACTCCGCCTGAAGAGGGTCTTCGTAGAGACCGCGACGCTCGAGCTCGCCCGTCCGGCGATCCATCCCGATGGCGTCGTTCGGTTCACGCTCGATGGCACCGAGCCGACGGCGGCGGCCCCCGTCTACGACGCGCCGATCGTGCTGCGCGCCACCACGACCGCGACGGCGCGCCTGTTCCTTCCCGGGGGCCGAACGAGCGACGTCGTGCGAGGAACGTTCGAGCGCTCGGCGCTCCGTCCGCCGATCCAGCCGTCGACGGAGCCGGCGCTCTTTCGCGAAGGTGTACTCTACAAGTATTTTGAGGGAGATTTTCACGGGCTGCCCGCGTTCGCGAGCTTGACGCCGCTGCGCAGCGGTCGCCTCGGATCGCTGGCCTTCGATGCGTCGTTCCGGAGCGAGCGCTTCGCCGTCTCTTACGACGCGTGGCTGCGTGTGCCCCGAGACGGCGTCGTGCGCTTCGTCGCGCACGCCGATGACGGCGTCGCGCTCGAGGTCGACGGCATTCGGGTGCTGGCGGACGATGGTGAGCACGCCGCGCGCGACGCCGAAGGCGAGATCGCCCTCGAGCGCGGGGCGCACACCATCCGCCTTCTCTACTTCCAGGGCGGCGGCGGCAAGGAACTGTCCCTCGAGTGCGAAGGGCCGGAGCTGCCTCTCGGACGTTGCGTGCTCGTCAGCCCGTGAAGCCCGCTTGCTCGCGCGCCTCACGGCGTGAAGATGATGAAGAGTCGGCCTTCCGGCGTCGTCTGCTGTGTGCTCGACACGGCGACGCCGAGGCCGGGCGCGACTACGCGGCTGATGGCGTAGCGCGCGGAGAAATCCGCGCGAATGCCCGCCTGGTCGTCGAAGGTCTCGTGGACGCCGGCGCGGAGATCGGCGGCCCATGCCCCGCTGGCGTAGCCCAGGCCGACGTACAGGCCTGGCCGCAGGATGGTCGAGACATCGTACGCGCCGAAGCCGAGCTCGCCGTGGAAGCCGACGCGGCGACCGAAGCGCAGATTGACGTCGGGGAGCACGTTCGTGGTGGGCGAGCCGTCGGTGTTGCTCGCCCAGCGCTGGAACGCGAGCGCGCCCACGCGTGAGCCGAAGTACTTCGTGTCGAATCCGAAGTTCGCGCGACCGGCGGGGAGCAGCCGCGACGGCGGGAGGACGTCGGCGGTCGCCGAGCAAGGCTGGTCGTGGCAAAGCGTGCGGGTGAAACTGCGGTACTCGCCGCCGCCGCCGCCTCCGAGCGAGAAGCCCTCGGGCTCGATGTCGAGCGCCGCCTCTTCGGCGAACGGAGGGTTGGGCGGCAAGGGCGCGGGCACCGTGGGATCCGCGTCCGGCAGGAGCACGCCGCCGTTCCCCGTCTCTTCCTCTGGCGGCGGCGGGCGCGGCTCGCGGTCGTCGGTGTAGACGCGCACGTGGCCGCCGACGCCGCCGTAGTTTGCGCGCGCGGAAGGCCCGCACGTCCATTGCCCGACGCTCGAGCCCGCGTAGCCTTCGGCCTCCATTTGCGTGGGTCCGGCGACCGCGACGCGTGACACAGCAGAGAGCATCAGGCCGCCGAGGCCGAGCACGAGCCACCGTCTTCTCGTCATTGACGTGATCCGTGAGCAAGGCTGATGCCTCGACGCGATCATGAATAAGGCGTGCTCGTTCACGTCGGTCCGAGCGACGAACCATGATCGTGACTGCCCGACACCGTGGCCGACGATTCACACGTGGCGCCCACAGGTCACACGCTACGCTCGTCGCGACGGCATGGCTCTCGTGAGGCTCACGCGGCAGAGTGCGATGATCGCGACCGCGGTCACGGTCGGCCTCGCGCTCTCTTCGTGCAAGAAGCAGGACGCGCAGCCCGCGCAGCCCGCGTATGCGTATCCGTATCCCGCGCCGTATCCCGCGGCGCCGCCACCTGCGCCGTGGGCGCCGCAGCCCGCCTCTTACGGCCCGAGCGGCACGCCGGCCGTCACGCCTGCATTCGGCTTCTACTGTCAGTCGGACTTCGATCTCCAGTGCGCCTACGGGCACTGCATAAACGGTCACTGTGGCGGCTGCTCGGACGTGAGCCAGTGCAAGCGCGGCTCGGTGTGCGCGCCCTCGCCGGTCGGAGGCACGTGCTGGCCGGACATGCGCAACACCCCGCCCCAGCCGCAGCCTCCTCCGTCGCAGCCGCAGGCCCCTCCGTCCCAGCCGCCGGGGCCGACACCGACCCAGCCGCCGCCGCCACCCTTCCCGGCGCCGCCCCCGGCTCCGCAGGGTCCTTCCTCCGACCCGTTCGCAGCGGCCCGGCAGACGTGTGTAGATCGCATCAATCAGTATCGTGCGCGCGTCCGCGTCGCCCCCATCGCGCGCGACGCCAGCAGCGAGCCTTGTGACGACGAGGAGTCGCGCCTCGACTCCAGCGCGAACCGCGCGCACGGCAGCTTCGGCAAGTGCGGCGAGCGCGCACAGAACGCGTGCCCGAACTACCCAGGCGCCTCCGTCGAGGACGTCCTCACCAAGTGCCTTCAGCAGATGTTCGACGAGGGGCCGGGCGGCGGTCACTACGACAACATGACGAGCACCAAGTACTCCCGCGCGTCGTGCGGCTTCGTCTCGGTGGGCGGCGGCCGCATCTGGACCGTCCAGAACTTCTTCAAGTGACCTAGCGCGCGCTCCGGCGCGATACCTCGGCGAAGAGCTGGTTCGCGGCGTGACGACGCCGATGATCGCGAACGCGAGCGGAAGGACAATGAGCGCGAGCCGACGCGTCACGCGTCAGAGCTCGGCTTTGAGCCTCAGAACCACGTTCACGGCTCGTACCAGACGCCCGCGCGTGCAACAGGCGCGGCGGCGGGCGCAGCGACGGCGGCAGCCGGCGCCGCGGCGGGCGCGGAAGAGGCCGCGGACGCGACCGCGACGGGCGTGATGACCTTCGCGACCGCGGGCTGCAGCGCGACGGGCGCGCCGAGGACGATCGTGCCGGTCTCTCCGGCGGGACAGCCGTGGGTCTTCGCGTCGGCGGTCTTGACGCCGTCGACGTCGGGGCAGGCGTCGAGCGTGTCGGGAACGCCGTCCTTGTCTCTGTCGGAGGCGCCCGCGGGTGCGCCCCACGGATTGAGCGGGCAGCCGTTGGTGGTGACCTCGGTGGTCTTCACGCCGGGGGTGTCCGGGCACGCGTCGATGCTGTCCAGGACGGTGTCCTTGTCGCGATCGGGCGCGCCGACCGGCGCTCCCCACGGACCCAACGCTGCAGGAGCCGCGGGGGGCGGGCAGCCGTTCTTGTGCATGTCCGTCTGCTTGACGCCGGGCGTGTCGGGGCAGGCGTCGATGCTGTCCGGGATGCCGTCCTTGTCGCGATCGGGAGCGGGCGCACCCCAACCAATCGCCTGCGCGACCGACGGCGATGCCGCGGATGCCGCTGCGAAGCCGCCCCGCGAGCCATGGCGCCCCGGGCCACAGATGCTCCGGGGTAGGACAAAACGAAGAAGGCCCGCCGCTTTCGCGACGAGCCTTCCTCAGCTTTCGTCCGTCGGTTCAGGCTTGGACGCGGCCACGGCCCATGATGGCGTGCTTGATCACGAGCACCACGACGGCGCCGACGAACGCGACGAAGAGGCTCCAGATGTTGAGCCCGGTCACGCCGGCGGTGCCGAACGTGTTGAATAGGAAGCCGCCGACGACCGCGCCGACGACGCCGAGGATGACGTCGAGGACGACACCTTCGCCGGTCTTGTTCACGACCTTGCTCGCGATGAAGCCGGAGATGAGTCCCAGAATGATCCAAGCGACAATCGACATTTTCGTACCTGCTCCGAGAGGGTTGCCGTGGTTGGTGAAGGGGGTGCAAACCCTCTCAGCAACGGGCGGGCCAAGCGCGGATTTCGCAGATCTGCGTACATTTCACGCTCGCGCCCTATGAGGGCCCTTCGCGCGCCGGTGCGTTTGTGCGCAGGCGAGACTTAGGTCGACGGCAGCGGCGGCGGAAGGAGCGACGGAATTGCCGCATACGCAGCGCGTCGGCCGCGGAGCGTTCGCCGGATGACGAGCTCGACGTCCTCGGCATCGACGGGCTTCACGAGGAACGCGTCGGCGCCTATCGCAGAGAGCCGCTTCCACTCGCTCGGCCCGCCGGCGGCGGTGAGCACGATGATCGGCGTGCGACGTGCGCTGTCAATGGCGCGAAGCAGCGAAGTGAACTTCGTCCCGTCCATCTCGGGCATCTCGAGGTCGACGAGCACGACCGAGTAAGGGTTGTCGACGAAGGCCTCGAGCGCGGCCGCGCCGTCGCCGACCTGATCCACGACCGCGCGCGGGAAGCGCGCCACGAGCGCCGCCACGAGGATCTCACGCCAGTCGGGATCGTCGTCGGCGACGAGGATGCGCGTCGGATCGGCGGTGCCGCGATGGGCAGCGTGGAGAGCATCGCGGAACGCGCCGGCGCTGAGGTAGCGCTCGTCGACGTTCTTCGCGAGGGCCTTGAGGATGACGTCGTCGTAGACGGTGGCCAGGCCCGGACGTCGTTCGCTCGGCGGCACCGGTGCCTGGAGGACGTGCTGCGTCAGGACGTTCATGTCCGTCTCGCCGACGAACGGCGGACGACCCACCAGCAGCTCGTAGGCGATGCATCCGAGCGCATAGACGTCGCGCGACTCTTCGCGCGGGGTGTCCTCGCCGAAGGCCGCCTCAGGCGCCATGTACGCAGCGGTCCCGACGAGCGGGCCGGGCGCGCCTCCAGGCTCGGGCGCGCGCGCGAGCCCGAAGTCCCCGACCGCGACGCGGAACGTCTTGTCGATCAGCAAGTTCGACGGCTTCAGATCGCGGTGCATCGTGCCGGTCGCGTGGATCGCGTCGACGCCGGTGCATGCCTGCTCGACGATGCGCACCGCCTCGTCGACGTTGGGCAGCACGCCGTCCTTGTGGCTCTGTAGCCACTGATCGGCCGTCTGGCCGTCGACGTATTCCATCGCGAAGTACGGCGTTCCGTTGTGGTCACCATACGTGTAGACCGCAAGCACGTTGGGATGCGACAGGCGCGCCATCGCGCGGGCCTCCTCGGCGAAGAGGTCGTTCATCTGCGGCAGCGCCATCATCGACGTCTTGACGAACTTGATGGCAACGCGACGCTGCAGGCGCTCGTCGAGCGCACCGGCGACGACGCCCATGCCGCCGACTCCGAGGACGCCCTGGATACGATACGCCCCGCCGACGAGCGTCCCGTTCTTGACGCCTACGTCAGCGAGGGGGTCGCGCGATGCACGGAGCTCAGCGGAGTCTCTGCGGACCGGACCGTTTCCGGACGGCCGATCGCTCTTCGACCTGGCCGCGGGTTGCTTGTCGGAAGGACGCTCGGACGCCACCCTCGAAAGCTATCACGCGTTATAGATGTGCCAGATGCGAACAGTCATTAGGGCAGTGCTTGGCGGATGTGTCGCGCTCGGTACCCTTGTCCCCGTCGCGGCGGGCGCGATGGGCTGCGCGGTGCCGAAGATAGCCAAGCTCGTCGCCCATGGCGGCGAACGCTTGCTGAGGGAACGCGCCGCAGGAACGCCGCCCAGCTCCCCCGAGAAGCCGCCCATCCTCTATCTCGCGTTCGACGGTGTGGACCGCGATCTGCTCTACGACATGCTCCGGAAGGGAAAGTTGCCGCACCTGGCGTCGCTGCTCGGCGGCGTTGCTGGGCCGGCCGGCACGCAGTTCGCCCACGCGCACTTCGACGAGCACCTGCTCTCGACGCTGCCGTCGTCGACGATGGCGGCTTGGGCGACGACGATGACGGGCGTCGGGCCCGCCGAGCACGGCATCACGGGCAACGAGTACTTCGTCCGCGAGAAGCGCATGTTCGCGTGCCCCGCGCCTGTGTCCTTCTCCGACGCGACGGCGACGCTCGAGATCTTCACCGACGGCTACATGAACGAGCTGAGCGGCGCGCCGAGCGTCTACGAGCGCATGCGCGAGAAGGATCCGAATGCGCTGATCTGGGTGGGGATGCACGATCTCTATCGCGGGGCCGACGAGCTGCTCCTCACGAAGCGCGGCGTTCTCGCGGACGCCTTCGAGGGCTTCATCGAGGTCGAGACGAAGAAGGTGTTGAAGGACGAGGAGTCACGAAAGCTCTACGCCAAGCTCGACGAGGCAGTCATCGACACGGTGGCCGATCATGTAGCGAAGGGCCCCGTGCCGGACGTCCTCACCGTCTATTTCTCCGGCACCGATCTCTACGCGCACGTCGCCAATGAGGGACCGGACGCGGCGCGTCGCGCGTATCTCGAGGAGGTCGTCGATCCGCATCTGCCGAAGCTCATCGACGCGCTGAAGGCACGCGACGCGCTGGCACGTCGCTGGGTGGTCCTCAGCGCCGATCACGGACACACGCAGGTCGTGCACGACGACGCGCATGCGCTCTCGACGAAGGACGACGAGGATCCGCCGGGGGTGCTCAAGAAGACCGGCTTCCGCGTGCGGCCCTTCACGCGCAACGTCTCGGAGAAGGACGACTTCAGCGCCGTCCTCGCCTACGGCGGGGCCATGGCGTACGTCTACCTCGCCGATCGCTCGGGCTGCCCGAAGGAGAAGACGGTGTGTGACTGGAAGCAGCCCCCTCGCTACGAGGAGGACGTGCTCGCTGTCGCAGAGGCCTTCCACAAGAACAACGAAGACGGCTCGCTGGTGCCGCCGATGCGCGGCACGCTCGACATGATCCTCACGAGGCGCCCGAAGCCCTTCGCCGAGGTCGACGCGCCGTTCGAGGTGTACGTCGGCGGCGGCAAGACGGTGCCTGTCGATGCGTACCTGAAGGAGCATCCGCATCCCACGTACGTCGCGATGGATGCGCGCCTACGTGATCTCGGCGTGGGTCCGCACGGCGAGCGCGCCGGCGACATCCTCCTCCTCGCGCACAACGGGGATCGCGATAACCCGCTGGATCGCTACTACTTCGCGGCGCCCTATCGGTCCTGGCACGGGAGCCCGTCGAAGCAGGACTCGGAGATCCCGCTCATCGTCGCCAATCCGCTCCATTCGAGCGCTACGATCGGCGCCTGGGTGAAGGGCGTCCTCGGCGACCGGCCGTTCCAGCAGAAGGTGACGGACGTGCTGCTCGGCCTGCGAGCGGGCGCGATGGGAGGGAAATGAACGAGCGTCGCTCCCAGCGCCACGGAGATCCAGGTCGAGGTCACGACGAACGTGGGCTGCTCGCCGGGCACGGCGCTGACCACGCAGATCTTCACGGGTGCGGTCGGGCGCAGCGATTTCGGAAACTACGTCTACCTGAACCGTCCGGGAAGCGCCCACCACGATGGTTGGCACGACCGGTCCTGGCGCCGATCGCCTCTACGTCGACGCCGCGCTCGCAGTGAATTCGGCGTTCAGGGTGTTCAGTCGGCGCGGTACATCGTCATGACGCACGCGCCGCCGAGGCCGAGGTTGTGCTGGAGAGCGACCTTCGCGTTCGGGACCTGGCGCTTCTCCGCCTGACCGCGGAGCTGCCAGACCAGTTCCGTGCACTGTGCAAGTCCGGTCGCGCCGAGGGGGTGGCCCTTCGAGAGGAGTCCGCCCGAAGGGTTGGTGACCCACTTGCCGCCGTAGGTGTTGTCGCCCTCCTCGATGAACTTCTCGGCGCCGCCCTCGGGGCAGAGGCCGATCGCCTCGTAGGTGAGGATCTCGTTGGCTGTGAAGCAGTCGTGCAACTCGATGACCTGCACGTCCTTGGGACCGAGGCCGGCCTCGTCGTAGACCTTCTTCGCGCAGGCCTTCGCCATGTCGTAGCCGACCATCTTCATCATCGAGGCCTCCTTGAAGGAGGACTCGTAGTCGGTGGTCATGGCCTGGGCCGCGATGTAGACGGGCTTGGTGATGCCGTGCTTCTTCGCGAACTCGTCGGAGCAGAGGATGGCGGCACCTGCGCCGCACGTGGGCGGGCAGCACTGGAAGCGCGTGAGCGGATCGAAGACCTCGTCGGACGCGAGGATCTCTTCCACCGACAGCACCTGATTGAAGAGCGCGTACGGGTTGTTCGACGCGTGCTTGCGCGCCTTGTTGGCGACCTTCGCGAACGTCTCGCGCTTGGTGCCGTACTTGAAGCGGTACTCGCGACCCGCGCCGCCGAACATCTGCGCTGCGGGCGGAGCCTGGTTGAAGCCCTGCACGTCGCTCATGAGACCGGCGAACCACTCGAGCGGATTCGTGCGGTCGGTGTACTTCGAGCCGAGCGCGCCCTTCTCCATCTTCTCGAAGCCGAGCGCGAGCGCGCACTCGACGATGCCGCCCTCGACGGCTTGCTTGGCGAGCATGAGCGCCGACGAGCCCGTCGAGCAGTTGTTGTTCACGTTGAACACCGGGATGCCGGTGAGCCCGAGCTCGTAGACCGCGCGCTGACCGCACGTCGAGTCGCCGTAGACGTACCCGACGTACGCGGACTCGACCTCCTTGTATTCGATCTTCGCGTCCTGGAGCGCGGCGGTGGCGGCCTTGACCGCCATCACGTTGTATTCCTCGCTCGCGCCTGGCTTTGCGAACTTCGTCATGCCCACGCCGATGACATTGACCCTGCGACCCATGATGATTCTCCTTTGCCTGTCTTCGGAGTGGCGGCTCAGACGAGCCCTTTGAAGAAGTTGAGCTTGGCGGCGACGCGCGCATCGCCGTCGACTCGGATGTTTCCGCGCTGGTAGTGGTCGCGCAGTGTCTCGCCCTTGGCGAGCGCCGCCAGCGTCTCGTCGGAGAGCTTCAGCGTGACATCGGCCGCGCCGGTTCCTTCTTTCACGCTGCCCGCGCCGTTCTTGAGGTCGACGAGGTAAGACGCGTCGGGCTCGGTCACGACGAGCTGGACGATCGCGTCCACCTCCTTCGCGAGCCCAGGCGTCTTGCCGATCCTCTCCGTGAGCGCCTTCACGATGGCAGGCGCCTGCGCGCCCTTGCTCGTGCTCTTGCTCGCGCTTCCCTCCGTGGCGCTCCCGCTCGCCGTGGCCGCCGTGGCCGCGGCCGATCCCGCTCCGCCTCCGCCAGCCCCGCGCATCGCCTTGACGACCTCGAGCGCCCTCGCGGGATCGATCTTCTTCAGGAACATGAGCTTCTGCGAAGCCATGATGTCGCCGCCGATCTTGAGCTTCTTCTCGGTCCAGAGCTTCATGGGATCGGCCTTGCCGGCCACCATCGCGCAGAAGTCGGCGTCGGACAGATCGAGCATGCAGTCGCCCTTCTCGCCGCCGGTGGAGACGGAGCCCTTGCCGTTCTTGAGATCGACGGTCCACGCGCTGTCGGGATTCGAGAGGCGGAAGAGGAACGTCTTCCCGATCTCGGCCGCCATCGCGGGATTCTTCTCGATGTAGTCCTTGATGACGGCGAACGCCTCGCCGCTGGTCGGCTCGCCGCTCGGGACGACCGCAGCTGCCGCGCCGCCGGCCACGGCCTGGACGGTCTTCTTCTTCACCACTGCTTTCGGGATCTCCTTGTAGAGCTCGACGGCGGCGTTGGAGATGACGACCTTGTCGCGCTCCTTCACCTTGCAGCGGAAGATGATCTTGCCGCTTTCGTCCTTCCACATCTCGGTCACGAGCGTCTCGCCCGGGAACACGCTCTCCGAGAAGCGGACCTTGATGCTCTTGAAGAACCGCGGGTCGTTGTTGGAGAACGTTTTTATCACGTGGCGCGTCGCGAAGCCGAACGTGCAGAGGCCGTGGAGGATCGGCTTGTCGAAACCGAACGCCTTGGCGAATGCCGGATCGACGTGGAGCGGGTTGATGTCGCCGGAGAGGCGATAGAGAAGCGCCTGGCCCTCGCCGATCTTCTCCTCGACGACGGCGTCCGGCTTGCGATCGGGAGCGACGTTGATCTCCGCGCTCGGACCGCGCTCGCCGCCCCAGCCTCCCGCGCCGCGCACGAACGTGGAGAGCTCGTTGTAGAAGAGCTCGTTGCCGTCCTCGTCGAAAGTCTTGATCGCCATGACGACGACCGCGCCTTTGCCCTTGTCCCAGATGTCCTTGATCTTCGCCTTGTGCGTCAGCTTCGCGTGCGTGGGCAGCGGGCGGAGGACCTCGGTGTACTGCTCGCCGTGCAGGATGCGATCGAAGCCGTAGTTCATGCCCGGCGCGGTCTCGCCGCGCTTGGCCGCGTCGAAGACCATCGCGAGCGCCGGTACCACCGCGAACGACGGCAGCGCGCGGAAATTCGAGTCGTTCTCGTAGACGAACTGGAGGTCGCCCGTGTCCGTCGGATTCTGACCGGCGCCGACGCCGAGCGCGTAGAGCGCGAGGTCCTTCTCGTCATAGTGCGACGTTTGCGGCGGGTACTCGTAACCAAGCGCCATGTCGACATCGATGAATTCGTTGCCGCCCTGCGCCTTCGTCTCGAGGTTGCCGAGGATCGGTCCCATCGACTCGTTGATGTTGGTCGGGTGCGTCGACTTCGAGAAGTCGGTCACGGCCTTCCAGTTGTTCTTGATCTGCTCGGGCGTGATCGGGCGACCGAGCTTGAACAGCTTGCCCTCGGTGCGCTCCCAGCGGAGCTTCGCAAAGAGACCGCCGCCGACCTCGAAGAGGCCGCCCGTCTCCTCGGTGCTCTCGTGACAGAGATACGCGACGAGGCCGGAGACGTACTCGGGCTTCAGCGCGTCGGTCATGTTCTTCGGGAGCACGGTCTCGGTGAGACGCGAGCCGGCGATGGGCGCGATGGTGTTGACGCGCACGTTCTTCTTCAGGCCCTCGAGGGCGAGCGTGTTGGAGAAGCCGACGAGGCCGAGCTTCGCCATCGCGTAGTTCGCCTGGCCGAAGTTGCCGTAGATGCCGGCGGCGCTCGCCGTCATGATGATGCGGCCGTACCCCGCCTCGAGCATGTGGTCCCAGGCGGCCTTGGTGACCTTGAACGCGCCGTTCACGTGGACGCGCAGGATGAGATCCCAGTCCTCGACGGTGAGCTTCTTGAACGACGTGTCGCGCAGGATGCCGGCGTTGTTCACGACGATGTCGATGCGCTTCCACGTGTCGAGCGCGGTCTGAACGATCTT
>JAYTOQ010000200.1:0-1964 GCA_043747665.1 Polyangiaceae bacterium
ATCGCCGAGGGCTGCAACCGAACGTGTGCATTCTGCACCATCCCGCAGTTTCGCGGAAAGCAGCGGTCGCGCACCGCCGACGACGTCGTCCGCGAGGTCGAGCAGCTCGTCGCGCAGGGCGTCCGCGAGGTGAACCTCATCTCGCAGGACACCATCGCCTACGGGCGCGATCACACCAAGGAGGAGCGCGGCGGAGCTCGCCTCGCCGAGCTCGTGCGCCGCGTCGCCGACGTGAAGGGCCTGTCCTGGGCGCGCATCTTCTATCTGTATCCCGAGAAGATCGACGACGCGCTCATCGACTTGCTCGCGAACCACCCGGTCGTCGTTCCCTATGTCGACATGCCGCTCCAGCACGCGTCCGACGCGATGCTCAAGCTGATGCGGCGTGGTCACGGCAAGGATCGCCAGAAGCGGGTGGTCGAGCGCATGCGCGCGAGCATCCCCGACCTCGTGTTCCGCACCGCGTTCATCGTGGGTCACCCGGGCGAGACCGACGCGGACTTCGAGGAGCTCTGCGATTTCGTGAAGTGGGCGCGCTTCGAGCACGTCGGCGTGTTCCGTTACTCCGACGAGGAGACCGCGCGCAGCAACGAGCTGGGCGGCAAGGTGAAGACGGCGACGGCGGCGAGCCGCTGGCGCAAGCTAATGGCGGTCCAGCGCAAGATCGCGCGCGAGAAGAACAAGGTGCTCGTCGGTCGCGACCTCGAGGTGCTCGTCGAGGGCCCGAGCGAGGAGCACGAGCTCGTCATGATGGGCCGTCACCGCGGCCAGGCCCCCGACGTCGACGGTCAGGTCTATCTCTCGGGCGACGTCACGCCCGGCGAGATGCGCCGCGTGCGCATCACGCAGGCCAGCGACTACGATCTCGTCGGCGACGTCATCGCCGAGCCGGTCGCGGACGCCGCGGTCGTCCGCAGCAGCCGCAAAGGCTCGCAGAAGCGACGCGTCAGCCTCAAGGTCCTCGCCCCCGCCGGCTGAGGCCTCACGGGGCCGGAGGCGGACGCTCGCGGCGTGTGCGCTCGAGGTCGGCCTTGAACGACAGCAAGCGAGGATGCGTAGGGTCGACGGCGAGCCCGTCCCGTACGTGCGCCTCCGCGGCGTCGTAGAGCCCGAGGTTCGCCGCGGACACGCCGGCGATGTAGTGCGCCTCGACCATGCTCGGGTGGAGCGCGAGCGCGCGCTCCGCGGCAGGTAGCGCGTCCTTCCAGCGCTCGCCGCGCACGTAGACCGATGCGAGGTTGAGCCAGGCGCGCGGATTCTTGGGCTGGAGGCCGATCGAGCGCAGGCACGCGGCCTCAGCCTCGCCGACGCGCATCTGGTGAAGACGCAGGTAACAGACCGCGTTCCACGTGCGCCACGAGCCGGGATTTCGCGCCATCGAGCGCGCGAGGAGATCGTCCGCCTCGTCGAGATGCCCGTGCTGCGCGGCCTCGCTGCCGAGCCAGTAGAGCGCGTACGGGTTCTCTGGATCGCTCGCGAGGGACGACGCGGCGAGCGCGCGGTCGCTGCGCCAATCGCGCGCGTGGAGCGCAGTGACGACAGCGCCAGTGACGACAGCGCCAGTGACGGCGACGCTCGCGCCGAGGGCCGCGCCGATGCGCCATCCCGACGGGAAGCGCTCCTCCAGCTCGGACAAGAGTGCCGCGACGGCGATGAAGAGCCCGACGAGCGGCAGGTACGCATAGCGATCGCCGACCATCGCGAGCGAAGGCCCGACCACCACGCTGGGCAGCGTGGTGAGCACGAACCACGCGACGCCGACCACCGCGACGCGCGCGCGCTCGTTCTCCGGCCGGCGCCACACGCTCGCGACCGGCGCGACGACCAGCGCGGCCAGCGCTATGAGCGTCGCCAGAAGCGCGCCCCCTTCGAGGACCTCGTAAGGACGAAACGGATCGAGCGTGGTGGGCCATACGAGCTCGCGGAGGAAGGTCGCCACGAGGAAGAGGAACGACTGGCCGAAG
>JAYTOQ010000201.1:0-2767 GCA_043747665.1 Polyangiaceae bacterium
ATCGAAGCACGCGTGGTGCCACGGGCAGCGGATGGTGGTGCCGACGACCAGGCCCTCGGCGAGGGGACCGCCGTAATGCGTGCATGATGCACCAACGGCGTGGACGTCCTCGCCGACGCGAACGACGACGACGGACTCGCCGCCCGCGTGCCCGAGGAGCGGCTTGCCCTCCGTGAGCTCGGCGAATGCCACGCCCGCGGCAAGGTCCGGTCCCGTCAGCTCCTTCGCGCCACCGCCCATCGCACACCTCCGTGAAGGACGGCAGTATGCACCGGAATCAGACCGCGAGCGGCAGGAGGTCTTCGTTGGTGAAGGCGACGTGGAGCAAGGCGAGGACGGGCTTGGTCGACGAGGGCCAAGCGGCGTTGCGGTCCAGGTTCGCGGCGCAGCGCTCGAAAAGATGGACGTCGCCGGCCTCGAGGGCGCTACGGAGCCGAGGCACGGCGCCGGCAGCGATCTCGACGGTCATCCGGATGGCCTCGTTGGAGAAAAACGCGAAGTCGACGACCACCCCTTCGGCGGCGGCGATGGCGTCCTTCACGCGCGCGATGGCCTCGTGCCGCTCGACGCGGGTGAACGCATCGACGAGTGCGTAGCTGAGCATCTCAGGTGACCTCGCGGGGATCATGGGGTCGGCGAGGCGTGGGGCAAGGGAGCTCTCGTCGGGCCCCACTGCGCCTGACTCCGTGGTATGCGTTGGCCACTATGCGAAAGCTCTTCCTCACCTGCGCTCTCGTTCCTTGCGTCGCGCTCCTCATCGGTTGCCCGAAGAAGCCCGACGCGACGGACGCCGGGGACGACGCCGCGCCGGCGGTCGTGGTCGCCGACGCTGCACCGGCGGCGCCCGTCGCGAAGAACGTGAACGACGTCGCCCGCTTCCCGGCCGAGAAGCCGCTGGTCGACGACGCGCAGAAGACCATCGATCTGTTTGCGTCCGCGAAGACCGGCTGCAAGTCCGGCAACCAGGTCGCCCTCGTGAGGGCCGGCACCGACCCCTTCAAGATCGCCGAGTTCCAGGACTGCATCCTCGTCACGTTCCCGGACCCGAAGGACGCGAACACCACCCTGATGGGCTGGATCTCGAAGGACGCCTTCACGCGCGTCAGCGTCGTCGTCGGCGACGCCGGGATCAAGGATGCCGCCACCGACGCCACCGTCGCCACCGTCGATGCCGCGGTCGCGACCACCACGCTGAAGTGCCCGGCCGGTCAGGAGGCGATCGCCAACATCGGCAGCGCCGCCACCTGCAAAAAGAAGTGCGCCGCGGACAAGGACTGCAAGACGCCCACGGCCAACGCGTGCGCCAACGCCACGACCGTCGCCGGCAAGATCGTCAAGGTCTGCGCGAACGAAGCGCCGTGACCCGCACCATGCCCTGAGTCGATCGGCGCGCACGTGGGTCGGTGCGCGTGGTCAAACCTGACCCGCCGGGTACGTTCCGACTACATCAGCAGCTGATCCTTACCCTGAGCTCGAGCATCTAAACGCGGGCAATTCGCGAATCCCGCGCCGGCGCGCTTCGCGGAAGCAGACGGCCCGCTTCCTGCTCAGGGCCGCGACATGACCGCTGCCCCCTCCTACGGCCACGACCACGGCGCCTCTCTCGAGCAGGCGCGCGCGACCCCGACCCTCATGGTTCCCGCGGAGCTCGCGGCGCTCTTCGAGCAAAGCACCAAGGCGAAGTCGACCTACTACCGCCTCGACGAGCGCGACCGTCGCGGGTTCGTGAAGTACATCGAGCTCGCGACCACCGCGGTCGCTCGCGAACGCCGCGCCGCGATCGTCGCGACGAGCCTCATCGGTCTTGCGGCGTCGATGGCCAACGTCGAAGCCACGACGCGCCCGCGAAGCTGAGCGCCGCGGCGCGAGCGCCGGCACGCGGGCTCAGTGCACTGCCTCTGCGACGCGGCCGATCAGGCCGAGCAGCGTGTCGAGGCGCAGCGGCTTTTGCAGGGACTCGCATCCCAAACGCGTATCAGCGGCGCCCGACAGGACGACCACGGTGACATCGGCGAGCGTCGGCGCCTTGCGCAAGGCTTCGAGGAACGAACGCCCGTCCATGATGGGCATCTCGAGATCCAAGAGCACGAGATCGGGGACAGTGCGCAGCGCGATCTCGAGGCCCTCCAGTCCGTTCCTCGCGCTGAGGACGGTGTGGCCCTCCTCTTCGAGGATCTCTCGCATGGTATCGACCGTGTCGGGATCGTCGTCCACGACGAGGACCGTGGCACGCTGGTTCGTGGCTTGGGCTGGGATGGGACCGCGAGTGGTCTGTTCTTGCGCGATTTTTTTCACGGTGGACTTGGCTCGTCGAATGTCTCCACATAAGCAGCAAGGAGCGATCCGCAGCCGCCGCGCCGCCGTGCGATCGTGGAGCGCTCGCTCGAGCTGACCGCGCGAAAAATGCCGATGCGGTGACCTCAGCGGCGGGGCGATGCCCGCGTTGACCCTGCCGCGGCCGGAGCGAACGATACCCTTACCGGCATTCCTGGCGCGAACCCCCGTCATCCGCTGAACCTGATGGCGCTCGAGGCCATCCTCGAGCCGCTCGGCGAGCGCTTGGTCCGTGCGAGCTCCGGCGTCGAGGCGGTGGAGATCGCCGCACACGAGGACTTTGCGCTCATTCTCCTCGACCTCCAGATGCCTCAGCTCGACGGCTTCTCGAAGGCTACGACACGGTCGCGCGACACCCTCGCCAAGGGCTACGCAAGCGGGGCCGTCGAGTTCCTCTACGAGCCCCTCGACCCCGAGGTTCTCCGTGCAGGGG
>JAYTOQ010000202.1:0-1597 GCA_043747665.1 Polyangiaceae bacterium
AACCTGGAGCGCGACGCTCACGGATAGATGCGCTGCCAGAAGAGCAAGACGACGAGCACAACCACGGCAAGGAAGATCACGATCGGCCACGCCCCGTCGAGGCGAGGCTTGCCCATTCTCGCCACCGCGACCGCGCGCGCCGTCGCGAGATTGACGACCTCGAGCTCGTCGAGATCGCGACGCACCAGCGCGGAGTCGTATCCGGTGAGCTGACGCTCGACGTGCTCCGCCTCCACGATGGCCTCCCGGTCCGAGAGCTGCCGGCGATGCTTCGCGTAGCTGACGACCGCGCCCAGCTCGCCGCCGTCTAGCCAGATGCCGTGCTGGGCCGTGCACGCATCGACGGTGACGGTCGAGGTGGCGGAGAATCGCCCGCGGTCCATCTGCGCTCCGCACTGAGGGCAGCGCAGGAGCTCCAGCGCGCTCGCGGTCGATGACGCGACCGGCAGAAAGTGGCTAGCGATGGAGGCGATCAGGTCTTCGCGTCCGAGCAGCAGGAACCACGCGCGCGGCCCGACGAAGAGACCGCGACATGCCGTGCAGACGCGCACGCTCGCATGCGCGCCGAGGCCGACATCGAGGAGCGAAGCCGCGCAGCGCGGGCACGCGTTCGACGCCAGCAAAGGCGATGCGAGGGCGACACCGCACGCTCGGCAACACGCGGCGGTGACGCCGTTGACGGCGCCGCACACGCAGACCGCGCGTGGCATGGCGACGCCGCACGACGGGCATGCTCGATCGGCGTCGTGCTCGGCGCCGCAAAGCAGACACGCCGACTCGAGCGGCACCGACGATGGCGCGGCGGCGCGATAGACGTTCGCCGGATCCATGGCGATGCTACTCGACCCCGGTGCAGGACCCGTCGGCCGCGACGTAGACGTGCACGCCGAACGCGTCGGCGGCAAGCGTGAGCACGCCGCTCGAGGTGTCGATTTTCGTGCCGGTCACCACATCCACGAACGCGGAGGGAGCCCCCGGCGGCAGCTTCACGTCCGCGGTCAGTGAAGGCCTGCGCGAGAGCGCGACGACGACGGCCCCCGCGACGTCGCCCACGATCTCGCGGGCGAACACGAAGCGCTCGGCGTCGGCGACGAGCGTGCGAAGCGCGCCGCGACGGAGCGCGTCGGAGCAGGCGCGGACACGACCGAGCTTGCGCACGACGTTCCGGGTTTCGACCTGCGACGGCATGAGCGCGGACTCGGCGGGCATCACGCGTCGCGAGTCGGGATCGTTCTTGCCGGCAAGACCGAGCTCGTCGCCGTAGTAGACGACCGGCGCGCCGGGGAGCGTGAGCACGGTGGCGAGCGCCACGCGCTGCTTCGCATACACGATGGGGTCGAGCGGCTGCGGGGCCGGCGTCCATGCGTCGCCGCTGTCCGATCCGGCGCTCACCGAGGCGAAGCGCGCAACGTCGTGGTTGCCGATGATCATGCCCATGACGGCACCGGAGCCGTCCCAGGCCACCTCACCGGCGCGGAAGCTCGTGTCGATGTCGCCCATCGGCGCGCTCTCGGCCGCGAGCGTCTCGCGCAGCGTCCACATGAGCGGAAAATGGAAGCTCCCGTCGAGGCCGAACGGCCCCAGGTCGTAGCGGAGG
>JAYTOQ010000203.1:0-8584 GCA_043747665.1 Polyangiaceae bacterium
CGCGTCGAGGAGATCGCGTGGGACGGCTACGCGAACAGTCGGAAATCGCCGCACACCGAGAAGGCCGGACCCGAATTTGCCGTCCCGAGCTACGACCTCTCGACGGACTGGCTGGCCGCGCGCGCGAAGCTGAAGAAGGCGAAGGCGCGCTACGAGGATCGAGAGGCGACCGGTCGCGTCCTCGTCATCTGCGCATCGGATCGCAACGACGGCACGTGCCCCGGCGAGATCTCGAAGTCGTTCCGCCTCGCCAATCTCGCGAGCGACGTCCTGCGCGATGAGGAGAAGCTCGAGGTCGACCTCCTCGATCTCAGTCGCCTGACGTCCGAGCCGAGCCTCGCCATCCATCCGTGCAAGGGTTGCCTCTCGACGGCGATGCCGCTCTGCCACTGGCCGTGCTCCTGCTACCCGAACCACTCGCTCGGGCAGGTCAACGACTGGATGAACGAGATCTACGAGCGCTGGACGCTCGCGCACGGGATCATCATCGTCACGCCGGTCTACTGGTACCAGGCTCCGAGCGCGCTCAAGCTCATGATCGATCGCCTGGTCTGCGCCGATGGCGGCAATCCCGATCCCACGCTCACGCACGGCAAGGACGCGGCGAAGGCGAAGGAGTTGGAGATGAAGGGCTGGTCGTATCCGAAGCACCTCGACGGACGCGTCTACGGCCTCGCCGTGCACGGTGACGTCGCGGGCATCGAGGGCGTGCGGCGTGCGCTGTCCGACTGGCTCGACTGGATGGGCCTCGTCGACGCCGGCAACAAGGCACGGCTCGATCGCTTCATCGGGTACTACGAGCCCTACTACAACAGCCACGACACGCTCGACGCCGACGAGAACATTCAGGAAGAGGTGCGCAACGTGGCGCGCGCGGTGGCCATCGCCCTCCGCGCCGCGCGCGCAGGCACGCTCGTGGTCCCGGACGAAAAGCTGAAGTCGCCGCGCCCGAAGTGACGCGTCAGCCGTCGTGGCAGAAGCCGAACGTGTCGCCGGTCTTCGTGTAGCAATCACCCTTGCCCGCGCCGCAAGGGTGGGTGGGATCGCAGAGCGTGTGGCACTTCGACTGATCGACGCCTTCGCCTTTGTCCTGGAAGAAGATGCAATCGGCGTTTGCCCCGCAGGACCCTGGATTGTTGGCGCAAGCGCCGCCAAGCGCGATGTCGCCGGTCTTCTTGCAGTAGGTGAGCGGCGACGTCTGCGTCACACCGCCTGCTTGCTCCGGGACGCGCGAGCACGTGAATCCGGCGGCGCAGTCGGTGCCGAAGGCCTTGCACGTCGGGATGCAAGCGCCGGTTTCCGGCGTGCCAGGCGTCAGGATCACGCAGCCGCTCTTCGGCGATCCCGTGCATTCTGCATCGTTCTTGCAGCTCGCGCGGCAGACCGGCGCGCTGCGTCCGATGTCGGTGCAGACCTCGCCGGCCTTGCAGTCGTTCTTCGCGGGATCGCAGGGCACCTCACCGGCGACGGCCGAGTCACCGGTCGCGCCATCCCCTGAGCCGCTGCTCCCGCTGGTTCCGCTCTCACCGTTGCCGCCGCTCGTTCCGCTCTCGCTGGCGAAGCCGCTCGACCCGCTGGAGCCGGCATCACCGCCCGCGTCCGAGCTGCTGGAGCTACAGGCGACGGCGACGACGAGCGCGAGCGGGACGACGGCTAGCGACGCGAGAAGCTTCTTCATGGCTCCGCCCATTCTGACACGTCACTGGCGATACGCTCGATCACGCCGTGGCCTCCTGCTCGGCGCGCGCGAGGAGGTCCTCGCAGGCAAGGCGTACCGACCAGTCCGAGAGCTACGTCGGATCGATCTGATCGCGGCTCACACGAAAGATCGAGACGATGTCTCGCCACTGCTTGTCGGAGACCCCGCCGCCCGCGCGGTACGAGAGAAGCTTGCGAAGGACGCTGTCCTCCGGCGATTTGATAGGCATCGCGCAGCATGTCGCGATCGAGCTCGAAGTCGAGACCGAGCGTGTCGGCAAGACTGTCGATACGACCGACCGGCAATGAGATGACGAAGTCGACGTCGTTCGTCGATCGGGGATCCCCCTGCAATGAGCTCGCGACGCTTCCGCCGACGAAGTAGCTGCCACCAGACGAGCCACGTCGGGATAAAGCCGCGAGGCGATCTCATCTCCGTAGAGGCGCGCGGCGACCCGTGCTTGCAGCTCGCGCTCGGACGCCCCGATGACCGCGCGCTGTGCCGGTGAACGCAAGCGGAGCAGCTCGAAGTACCGGCGCGATGCCGCTTGCGACGTGTCGATTGGTCGCGCGTGACCGCTCATCTCCGTCGAGGATAGCGCGTCACTGGCAGTACGCCGGCTCGCCGTACGGCTTCTGCGCGTCGATGTCGGCCTTGCTGACGGTGCCGGTGCGCGCGACGTTCGCGTAGATCTTCGCGCTGGGGCGCGCGACGCGGGCGCCCGTGGTGCGATCGACGGAGTGCAGACCGAAGCGCGGGCAGAAACCGCTCGCCCACTCGAAGTTGTCGAGCAGCGACCAGTAGAAGTACCCGCGGATGTCGATGCCGTCGGCCTTCGCGCGGCCGAGCTCGTAGAGATGCTCGAGCAGGAAGCGCGCGCGGTTGGTGTCCTGCGAGTCGGCGATGCCGTTCTCGGTGATGACGATCGGCAGCGCGTAGCGCTTCGCCTCCTGGAGAACGAGGCCGAAGCCCTTCGGGTAGATGTCCCAAAAGAAGTCGGTCTTGGGGCGATCGCTCGAGAGATGGTCCGACTTGATGAACGCGTTGATCACCGGGATCTTCAGGCCGTTCGTGGTGGCCCACAGCGCGGAGTAGTAGTTGATGCCGATGTAATCGGAGTGCCCGGCGAGCGTGGGATCGCCCTGCTTGTCGTTGGGGCCGTCGTACTTGCCGTCGAAGTCGTCGTCCCAGTCGCCGCGGACGACGGCGTTGAGGATCCAGTGGTTGTTGATGTAGCGGACGCGATCGGCGGCCGTGACGTCGTCGGGGTTGGTGGGGTCCTCCGGCTCGACGGCCGGTGTATTATGCACGATTCCCACCATCGACGATTTGCCGTTGAGGTCGACGTCCTTCGTGTCGTTGGCCTTGATAGCCTCGAAGCATTTGGCGTGCGCGCGCGCCTCGTTCTTGCCGACGGTGAGCGCGCGATCGACGGCGAGGAGGAGGCCGGGCGGGAAGCTGCCCTGGATGTAGCCCGCGATCGGGTTGACGAGCGGCTCGTTGATAGTGCCCCACCAGTCGACGTCGCCGCCCCAGCGCTTGGCGATGCGACCGCACCAGGTGCCGAAGAGACCGATCGTCTCCGGGCGCTCCCAGCCTTGCGGGTCGGCGCTCTTCGCAGGATCGGACAGATAGTCGGGCAGCGCGAAGTGCTGGAGCGTGACGAACGGGGTTATCTTCGCGGCGTGCAGCGCGGCAAAGAGCTTGTCGTACGACGCGATGCCGGCGGCATCGGGCATGTCGGCGTCGAAGGCGGCGCGCGTCGGGTAGAGGCGCGCCCACTCGATCGAGAACCGATACGCGTTCTGCCCCGCGGCGACGAGCAACGCCACGTCCTCGTCGATGTGCGCGAGCGCGTCGGCGCCGCCGACATCGGGATCGTCCCCGTTCTTGATCTTGTTGGGCGTCTTCACCCACTTGCCCCAGTCGGTGTTGGGGAGGCCCTTCTCGACTTGAAAGCCGGCGCTCGCCGAGCCCCACAAGAACGGCTGCGCGAACGTGACCGACTCGGGCTCTGCCGCGGTGAGCGGCTCCGGCGTGCTGCTCTTGCAGCTCGCGCCGGTCACGGCCACCGCGCACGTGAGGAAGAGCGCGCATGCTCTCGATGGTTGCATCATGCACGGCTGCTTCATGCGCCCTCGCCGACGACGCGATTTTTGCCTTCGGCCTTCGCCTTGTAGAGCCGCGCATCGGCGAGCGCGATGAGCTCGGTGGGCCCGCCCTCGGGCGCGACGTCCGGCAGCGAAGCGAGGCCCATGCTCAACGTCACCTTGATGGAGCGATCGGCAGCGACCGGGATCTCGAGCTCGGCGATCGACTCGCGGATGCGGTCGGCGAGGCGAAGTGCCTCGGTTTTTCCGGTGGATCGCGCGAGGATCACGAACTCCTCGCCGCCGTAGCGAGCGACGAGATCCTCGACGCGCAGGAGCCGCTGCATCTGTGCGCTCACGAGGCGGAGCACCATGTCGCCGGCGAGATGACCGTGCGTGTCGTTGATCTGCTTGAAGTCGTCGAGGTCGAGCAGCATCACGGCGAGCTTCACCTTGTGGCGCCGTGAGTAGGCGACCTCGGCGGTCAAGCGCTCGGTGAAGTACTTGCGGTTGTAGAGGCGCGTGAGGCCGTCGCGCGTCGACGACTCGTAGAGGCGGCGCTGGAGCTCCTCCTCGGCGTCGTCGGTGATGGCGAACCTGAGGATCACGTGCGGCCCAAGCTGGATCCGGTCGTTGGGGCGGACCTCGCAGATGTCGATGCGCTGCGAGCCGATGAACGTGCCGTTGGTGGACCCGAGGTCCTCGACGAAATAGCGACCGTCGGAGCGGCACGCGACGCGTGCGTGGCGCCGACTGACGCCGCCGTCCTCGAGCCAGAGATCTGCCTCGGTGCCGCGGCCGATGACGTGGTCGGTGCCGTCGAGCGCGAAGACCTGCCCCGCGTTGATGCCGCTGATGATGGTGAGGGTCGCGCGGTCCTTGCTGGTCGAGCTCGGGACGACGGTCATCACCGGATCGGTCGTGCGGTCGGCGGTCACCTCACCGGTCGACCACGAGCTGTCCGACGACGGCGGCGCGAGCGGAATGCCGGACGCGCGACCGCCCCCGGACGAAGGGATGCTCGGCGCGCTCGGTGAAGCGTCGGGCACATTTCCGGCGGCGGGAGGCGCCGTCGCGGGAAGGGGCACCGTGTGCATCTTCCGGGTCTTGAACGGGTCCTTCATCGGCGGCTCACGATGCTACCACCCCTTGCGGCGCGACAGAGGGCGCGGCACAACCGGGGCATGGCACTCCTCGAAGGCAAGGTCGCGATCATCACCGGCGCGGGCAACGGCATCGGGCGCGCGCATGCGCTCCTCTTCGCGAAGGAGGGCGCGAGCATCGTCGTCAACGATGTCGGCGGCGCGCGCGACGGCACGGGGAGCGATGCGAGCGCAGCCGACGTGGTCGTCAAGGAGGTCATCGCTGCCGGAGGCAAGGCGGTCGCGAGCCACGAGACGGTGTCGACCATCGAGGGCGCCAGCGCCATCGTGAAGCGTGGCGTCGACGCGTTCGGCAAGGTCGACATCCTCGTCAACAACGCCGGCATCCTCCGCGACAAGACGTTCCTCAAGATGGACGAAGCGATGTGGGACGCCGTCATCCTCGTTCACCTCAAGGGGTCGTTCCTCTGCTCGCAAGCGTTCGTGAAGCAGGCCATCGCGCAGGGCCACGGCGCGCGCATCGTCAACACCACGAGCGTGAGCGGCATGATGGGCAACTTCGGCCAGTCGAACTATGCCGCAGCAAAGGCCGGTATTTACGGCCTGACGCGCACGATGTCGATCGAGCTGCAGAAGCACAAGATCACCGTCAACGCGCTCGCGCCGATCGCGAAGACGCGTCTCACCGAGGACCTCCCGATGTTCCAGGGCGTCGAGACGATGACCGCGGAGCACATCTCGCCGGCGGCGCTGTTCCTCGCGAGCGACCTGTGTGGCGATCGCACGGGACACGTGCTCGCCGTCGCCGGTGCGCGTCTCTATGCGTTCAAGGTCATCGAGACGCCCGGCAAGTTCAAGGACGATGACGGTACGGGCGTGTGGACGCCACAGGAGATCGCCGAGAACTGGGACGCCATCGTCAAGGCGTGACTCGGGCTCACGCAGACAAGCTCAGGGTCGTGTCTGACCGAGGCAGTAACTGAGCGGCACGGTCACGCCGCCGGCGACGGGGACGTGACCGGCGCCCTGGATCTCGTGGTAGTCGAGCGGGAAGCCGGCGCCCTCGAGAGCCGCCTTGGTGTTTCGCGCCTGGCCGATCGCGCCGTCGTTGGTCCCTATCTGGAGCGCGACGGGGATTTTCCGCGGCGCTGCGGAGATGAGCTGCGATCCGAGCGGATTGGCGGCACCGATGAGCCCGGTGCATGCGAGCGCAGCCGACTTGTCCATGCCGTATCGGAAGGCCATGTAGCCGCCCTGCGAGTAGCCGAAGACGACGTGCTTCGACGCGTCGACGGAGCTCGATGCGCCGAGGTCGGCGAAGATGGCGTCGATGAGCGGGATGTCGATGTTGCCGCCGGAGACGTCGCGGTAGGGATCCCAGTCGACGCCGTTCACCATCTGCCCGCCGATGGAGATGTTCTGCGAGATGCCCTGCGGAGCGGCGAGCACGAAGCCCTTCGACTCGGCGAGTGACTCGAGCGTGGTGGTCGCGCTGATGAAGTTGCTGTTGGTGTCGCCGTTGCCGTGCAACGCCACGACGAGCGGCACCGTGCCGGCGGTGACGCCGGTGGGCACCACGATGATGACGGAGCGTGATTTCCCCGCCGCGGTGATCATGCGCGTGGTCTTTCCGGGGCTGAGCGCCGCCCCCGAGCCGCCGCTCGTGCCGCCGTCGCCCGAGGTGCCCGAGGTGCCCGAGGTGCCCGAGGCGCCACCGCTCGTGTTGCCGGAGGTGCCGCTCGTGCCGGAGGCATCGGGATCACCCGAGGTGCCGCCGCTCGTGTTGCCGGAGGTGCCGCCGTCACCGCCGGGCGAGAGCGTCGTCGTGTCGCTCGAGCATCCGAGGGAGGTGCTGCACGCGACGGCGACGGCGAGACCGGAAGCGACGACGAGCGCTGCGAGGCGGCTGCAATGGACCATGTCCGAAGCGTACACCCCGCGTGCTACTTGCGCCGAGGCCGCCGCCGTAGAAGGAAGAGTCTCGATGTCGTCTTCCTCGTCTTCCTCGTCTTCCTCGTCGAGCCTCCGCTTCGAAGGTACCTACACCGCGATCATCACGCCGTTTCGCGAGGCGGCGGCCAGCGCCGGGAACGCCGACAACGCGATCGACTGGGAGGCGTACGAGCGCGTGGTCGCCGCGCAGCTCGCGGGCGGCATCACCGGCATCGTTCCTTGTGGGACGACGGGCGAGAGCCCTTCGCTCGATCACGAGGAGCAGCTCGCGCTGATCGAGCGGACCGTGAAGCTCGTGAAGGGGAAATCGATGGTGCTCGCCGGCACGGGCGCGAACTCGACGCGCGCCACCATCGCGCTGTCGCGAGCGGCCGAGCGTGCGGGCGCGGACGCCGTGATGGTGGTCGTGCCTTACTACAACAAGCCGACGCAAGACGGCCTCCGCGAGCACTACATCGCGGTGGCGGCGTCGGTGAAGTGCCCGGTGGTCGTCTACAACATCCCGGCGCGCACCGGCATCGATCTCACGGCGGAGACGCTGGCACGCATCGCGGAGGCTGCGCCGAACGTGGTGGCAACGAAGGAAGCGACGGGCAACGTTCTCCGCGCGCAGGAGATCGTGCGGCTGCTCGGCGACCGCATGACGGTGCTCTCCGGTGACGACGCGCTGACGCTGCCGATGATCGCGGTGGGCGCGCGTGGCGTGATCAGCGTGACATCCAACGTGTATCCGGCGGAGGTCACGCGCGCGACGCGCCTGGCGCTCGACGGAAAGTTCGACGAGGCGCGCCGCGCGCATCTCGCGCTGTGCCGCGTGCACGAGGCGATGTTCGTGGAGGCGAACCCTTCGCCGGCGAAGGCCGCGCTGGCGCACAAGCTGAAGATCTCCGATGCGGTGCGCGGCCCGCTGGTGCGCATCAGCGACACGGCCCGCGCGAAGGTCCTCGCGGCGATGGAAGCCTACGAAAGCAGCGGCGCGCGGGGATGACCGCGTCGTCTTCGACATCGCCTGCATCCCGCGTCCGCGTCGCGGTCCTGGGCGCGAACGGCCGGATGGGCCGTACGGTTGTCCGCCTCGCGCACGCCGCGGGCATGCAGGTGGTCTGTGCGATCGGCGTGGGCGATGAGGGCCGTGACGTCGGCGAGCTGGCGGGCATCGGCGCGATCGGCACGAACCTCGTGACGAGCACGGCTTCGCTGGCGACCTCAGGCGCGCAGGTGCTCGTGGACTTCTCGACGCCCGCCGCGCTGGTGAAGGTGTCGGAGGCCTGCGCCGCAGCGGGCATCGCGATCGTGAGCGGTACGACGGGCCTCGATGCGTCGGCGACGGCGGCGCTCGACGTCGCCTCGGCGAAGTGCGCTGTGCTGTGGGAGCCGAACATGAGCGTGGGCGTTCATGTGCTGACCTCGCTCGTGGAAAAGGCGATGCAGGCGCTCGGCCCGAGCTTCGACGTCGAGGTCGTCGAGGTCCATCATCGCGCGAAGGTCGACGCCCCGAGCGGCACGGCGCTGCGTCTCGGCGACGTCGTGAAGAACGCACGCGGCTCTCGCTACGTGCACGGCCGCGAAGGCCGCCCCGGCGCGCGCGATGCCGACGAGATCGGCATGCATGCCGTGCGAGGCGGCGACGTGGTGGGCGACCACACGGTCTTCTTCTTCGGCGACGGCGAGCGCCTCGAGCTCACGCATCGCGCGAGCAACCGCGACCTCTTCGCGCACGGCGCCGTGCGAGCCGCCGC
>JAYTOQ010000204.1:0-3783 GCA_043747665.1 Polyangiaceae bacterium
CGATCGATGCAGGACGTTCGCGTCATCACGTACAACGTTCGCTACTTCGGACACGGTACACGCGGCCTCGCGAGCACGGCGAAGGCCATGGAGCGGATCGCCGGCGCGCTCGCGGCGCTCGACCCGCTCGCCGACGTCATCTGCCTCCAGGAAGTGGAGACGACGTCCCTGCGCTCGAACGTCGCGCACCCCGCGCCGGATGGACAGACGCAGCTCGAGCGCCTCATGGGCATGCTGCACGGCGCGCTGCACGCGCAGGGCAAGCGTGACTCGTACGAGGCGTATTACTTCCCCGCGCACACGTACGGCTCGACGTCGGCGCCGCTCTACACGACCGGGCTCGCCGTCATCGCCAAGCGCGACTTCCGCGTCTCGCATCACAATGCCGGCAAGCCCGAGGACATCACGTTTCGCCGCTCGCGGATGCACCCGGTGAAGAAGCTGAAGCAGACGCGCATCTGCGCGCATCTGCGCGTGGAGCACCGCTCCGGCGTCGACCTCGACATCTTCAACACGCATCTCAGCCTGCCGACCACGTTCTCGAAGGAGTTCTGGCTCGAGCCGCGCCGCATGGGTTGGGGCCCAAACCAGGTCGAGGAGGCGCAAAACCTCGCGCGCTTCGTGAAGAAGGAGAAGAAGAGCGAGCGCTTCGTCGTGATGGGCGACTTCAACGCGCTCCCCGGCTCGCCCGTCTACCGAACGCTCTGCGACAACGGCTTCCATGACGCCTTCGCGGGCTACTACCGCCTCGACGAGGAGGCGCTCGTGAAGTGGCCCACGGCGGGCTTCATGAACCTGCGGATGCACCTCGATCACATGTTCAGCGGCGGCGGTCTCAAGTGGCTCGACTTCGAAACCACGCATCGTTTCGGGCAGCGAAATGGCGTATTTCGCGGGCTCTCGGATCACGTGCCGATCGTGGGGCGTTTCACGTTCACGTGAAGGCCGCCATCGTCGCGTAGGATGCGCCGATGATCACCAACGACCGCATCGTCGCGATCACCGGCGGTGCCGGCGCGCTCGGGAGCGCGCTCGCCGCGCATCTCGTCGGCCAGGGCTACCGCGTTGCGCTCTTCGACACCGAGCTCGCCAAGGATCGCCTCGCGCAGATCGCAAAGCAGCTCGGCGCCGGAAACGCGATGGGGCATCCGGGCGATTTCGCGACCGCAGCCACGTGGGAGAGCGCTCTCGCGGCGACGCAAGCCGCGTTCGGCGCGCTGCCGACGCACGGCGCGCTGATCGCCGGGGGCTGGGACGGCGGCGCTCCGCTTCATGCCGCGAAGGACGACAGCGCGTATCAAAAGATGATCGCGCTCAACGTCGACACCGCGTATCGCGCGCTCCGCTCGCTGCTATCTTCGATGGTCGAAAAGAAGCGCGGCAGCATCGTCGTCGTGGGATCGCGCGCGGTGGAGCGTCCGTGGACGAGCGCCGGCGCCGCGGCCTATGGCGCATCGAAGGCCGCCGTCGTGGCCATGGCGCAGGCCGTCGCGCAGGAGGTCCTCGAGCACGGCGTCCGCATCAACGCCATCCTGCCGAGCACCCTGGACACGCCCGCCAATCGCGCATCGATGCCCGACGCCGACCCGTCGAAGTGGGTCGCGCTCGAGTCGGCGTCCGCGGTGATCACGTTCCTCCTCTCCGACGATGCGCGTGACGTCTCGGGCGCGGCGCTCCCCGTTTACGGCCGCTCTTAGCTCCTTCAATCAGCCGCCGATGCAGACGCCGCGCGAGGTGAGCGCGCCTCCCATGAGGTGATTCAGCGCGGTCTTGGCGGAGCCTCCGCAAACGACGGAGCCTGCAAGTCGAGATCCCGAGCCTTCAGTCGGAGAGCATGTGAGCGCGAGAAGGGAGCACGGCGAGAGCGCCCAGAGCCCACTCCGCGAGAGCTCGCTCTCCCACGCGGCTCCTGCGACCCGACGCGGGTTGTGCGCGTCCGGGGAGCGACGGCGCATGGACCGGCGCATGCACACTGGCGAGCATGTCCACGACCATCGACGAGAGCCGGACCGCTGTCACCCTCATCAACACCTTCGACGTCGAGCCTCACAAGCAGGACGAGCTCGTCGAGCTACTGGAGAGAGCCGCCGTCGAGGTGTTTCAGTATCTGGACGGCTTCATTTCCTCGAACATCTCACCCGAAAGTGCAGGAGCACGTCAGGATTGCGAACACGCTAGGTCGCTCGGCGCCCTTGCTGTACCGAGTCGACTCGGCGTGTGGAAAGTGAGCCCCGAAGCAAGGGAAGCAGCGACGATCCCAGCGCTAGTCCTGCTGGCGTGCCACGTGCACCATTCACGGAGATGCCGAACGCCGTGCACGCTCCGGAGGGGATCTCTCTCGGTCCCTACGTCGCGCTGACCCTGACCTACCTCACCGTCTTTGGCGGCGCACTCGCCGTGGTGACGCGCCGCGGACTTCCGCTCCGCGTTCCTGCAGCTGACGTCGTGCTCCTGGGAATCGCAACGCACTCACCCGCATCGTGACGCGCGACGTGGTGACCGCCTCCGCTCCGCGCGCCCATCACCGAGTTCGAGCGATGTTCTGGAGCTGGAGAGCAAAGCGAGCACGCCCGCGGAACGGGTCTTAGCCACGCGGTCGGCGAGCTTCTCACGTGCCCGTACGGCGCGGCCCCGTGGATCGCATCCAGTCTCTTCGTCGCGCTCGTGCTCGGGCCACGTGCAACGCGACTGGCGGCCTCTGCCTTCGCCGGTGCCATCTCCAACTTCCTCAATCAAGCGTATTCCGCGACGCGAAAGCTGGCGTGACCGCCCGCCCCGTTGCCATCAGAGCCCTGATGGATCCCCTCAGATCGGCGCGATCGGATGGTCCTTTGTTCTCGGCCAGTTGAGTGCACAGTGCATGTTTTCCCTTCCATGCGGGCCGCGCGCTGGCATAGAGCTCGCGGGCGTGCTCAACGCAGCAATGCTCACCATTCACGCGATCGGCCAGGCCTACGCAGCGATGGCGCACATCGAGGCTCGAAGCGGCGTGAAGCAGCTCGACCGCCTGCTCAGCAACGTGGGCGTGAAGCTCGAGGCGCTGTTCCCCTCGTGGATCCGGTTCGTGGTCGGCGTTCGGACCGAGCTGATCGTTGCTCTCGACTGGACGGAGTTCGATGCTGACGATCACGTCACGCTCTGCGCGTACGCGGTCACGCGACATGGGCGCGCGACGCCGCTCGTCTGGGAGCACGACCTCGTCCAGCAGCTGCATCGTGCGATGGCGCCGAGTGTGGCAATCACGCTGCTCGCGGACCGGGGATTTGGCGACCAGAAGCTTTACGAACTGCTGGCGCTTCTGGGTTGGGACTACGTCATTCGCTTCCGCGGCGCGATTCTCGTGGAGAACGCCGCCGGCGAGGTACGTCCCGCGAGCGACTGGGTCCGCCCGGGCGGCCGAGCGTTCCTCATTCATGGCGCGAAGGTAACCGCGGACAAGGCGAGCGTTCCCGGCGTCGTTCTCGTGCACGCCCGCAACATGAAGGAGCCGTGGTGCCTCGCGACCTCGCTGTCGAGCAAGACCGCGTCCGAGATCGTGAAGCTCTATGGTCGCCGGTTCACGATCGAAGAGACCTTCCGCGACACCAAGGACATCCGCTTCGGCCTCGGGCTGAGCGCAACCCACATCGGCCGCACCGACCGCCGCGACCGGCTCCTCTTCCTGTTCGCCATCGCGCACGCGCTCCTTACGCTTCTCGGCGCTGCGAGTGAGGCCTCGGCACTCGACCGCACGCTGAAGGTCAGCACCGCCACGCATCGAACCCATTCTCTCTACTGGCAGGG
>JAYTOQ010000205.1:0-5041 GCA_043747665.1 Polyangiaceae bacterium
AGCGAGGCGAGGATCGCGCCGACTGCGTTGCCGCCGCCCGGATCGTCCTTGGGTCGCACGTTGACTGGGACCATCGCGACGAGCGGGCGCTCGGGGAGCTCGCCGAGCTCGATTAGGAAACGTCGAAGCGCCGCGCCGCAGATCGCGAGGACGACGTCGTTGAGCGTGCCGCCCGCGGCGCTGGCCACGCGCTTGATGCGGTCCACGGAGATCTGCTGCGTCGCGAAGCGCCGGCTGCGCGAGATCTTCTGGTTCAGGATCGACTTGGGCGCCTGGAGAGGCAGCGCGAGCTTCGGTCCGTCGTCGCGGAATCCGCGCACCGCCTTCATGACGGCACGCCCGATGTCCTTGGCGACGCCTATCTGATCGCGCACGGCATCGAGCAGCGCCGAGAGCGTCGGTGCGGGCTCGTCGTGCTCGCGCGTTCGCTCGCTCTCGGAGCGCGCGAAGAAGAGCGGCGTGTCGAGATCGCCCTGATCGGTGGAGAGGCTCCTCGCGAGCAGCCGCATGCCCGTGTAGCCGTCGATCAGCGAGTGGTGGACCTTGAAGTAGATGGCGAACCGCTTCTTCTCCAGGCCTTCGATGAAGTGCGCTTCCCACGGCGGCCGATGAAAATCGAGCGGCGTGCCATGCAACCGTGAGACGAGGCTGCCGAGCTCGCGCTCGTCACCGGGTGATGCGAGCGCGGAGCGACGCACGTGGTACTCGAGGTCGAAGTGCTCGTCCGCCACCCACGCCTGGAGCGGATTGGTGAGCATGTCGGGGTGGTTCAGCCGGAGGTTCCACGGCTGCTCCACCTTCACCGAGCGCGCCAGCTTCGCCAGCTCCTCGCGGAGGTCGCGCGAGAAGTCGCGCGCGAAGTCGGCCGACGACTCCTTCGACGGGGAGAATTCGAGGAGCGCGCCGACGTGCATCATCACGTCGCGTCGCTCTTGCGCGAGGAACGAGCGATCGATTGCGCCCAGGCTCCTTCGCTGACCGGTCACGCCCATGCGCGGATGGTACTAGAGATCCTCGCAGCGCTTCTCCTTCACGTCGACGGTCTTGCCGTTCCACGCGAGCGTTCCGGAGAGCGTGCCGCATGCCGCCTCGAACGTGTACGCGATGGTGCCGTTCTTTCCAGCAGCGAGCGCAGGCGGGAGGTCGGCGGTCTTGTGCGCGAGGAGCAGGGTGAGCTTGTCGCCGTCGCGCCGGTAGATCGCGAGCGCGCCGTACGTGACCTCGGCGTCGCCGTGCGGCTTGCCGAGCCTCGCCGGGTCGTCGGTGATGGTGGTCGCAACGAGCTCGGTCGCCTTGTCGGGATGCCACGTCCAGATGTTCACGACGGCGGGCTTGAACGTGATGATGCCCGTGCCGCCGAGCTTGTCGTTGAACTTGCGAAACTCCTCGGGCAGCGCCGGGATGGCCTTCTGGCCGACCTCGGGCTCGCTCGTCCCCTTCCGCGGGCCGATCAACGTTCCCTGCGACACGTGCAGCGCCTCCTTGAAGGAGGCGTCGTCGCGGATGCTCTTGAGGTCGTCGTCGCTCTTCGCCTTCTCGAGGAAGTTCGATGCGCTCGCGTCGCCCTCCTTCGACGCCCGGGCGAGCTCGAGGATCTCGGCGATCGCGTCCTTTCCGTGACCCGCGAGCGCGAGGCCACAGGCGAGGTTGTAGCGCGCGAGAAGGAACGCGGGACGCACGGCGAGCGAGGTCCGCCAGAAGCGGCTCGCCTCGTCGAACTTCTTGAGGCCGTAGCGCTTGTAGCCGCCGTTGTTGAGCGCCTCGGCAAGGCCCTTGCGCGATGCGAAGCAGATGTCGCCGCCCACTTCCTTGGTGAGCGCTGCGGCGTCGGCGGTCCCGGCGACGAGCTGCGGGTCGTCGCCCTTCTCGATGGCCTTGAAGCGCGCCGTCGCCTCGGCGGTCGTCTTGCAACGCCCGAGGTTGCCCTTGTCCGGCGTCCACGCGACGATGTCGCCCACGCCTTCGACGATGTGGGCGCCCGCAACGCTCTGCGCGCCCGCCGCCTTCGCGTTCGGCGCGCCGGCATCCGCTGCGGCGGTCGCTGCGCCGCCATCGGCGCCACTCTTCTTGTCGAGGAGCCCGCAGCCCGCACCGAGCGCGATCGACGACAGCGCGGCGGTCAAGGTGAGAACCAGAGCGAGCGACGAGTCACGGGACATCGCGCTAGAGAAGCCGAGCGCGACCGTCACCGTCAATCGCCATCGACGTGTCGCCGGCGGACGTGTTCTTGGTCCCGGACGCTCGGTCCGCGCTCCGCGCCTTTGTGGCGCGCGGCACCACGCTCCTCGAAGAGCTACGTTTCGCCTCACCGTGTGAAGCGGAAAGCGCAACGCTCGCCGGCAAAACTATCCCTGTCGTAATGGTCCTGCTCTTGCACCGTCCGCGCGCCAGTGACCGCTACGAAGCTGCGCAAGACCGACGGGAAGCTCGTGCTCGTCGTCGAGGACAACACCGACGCGCTCGAAATTTATGGCGCGTCGCTTCGCCATGCCGGCTTCCGCGTCGCGCTCGCGGCCACGCTGGAGGCCGCCGAGACGGCGGTGCAGGCCGCGCGGCCGGACCTCGTCGTGCTCGATTGTCGCCTGCCCGACGGTGACGGTCTTCTCATGCTGGAGCGATGGCGTACGGGCGGCATCATGATGGAGGTGCCCGTGATCGTGCTCACCGCATCGAGCCATCGGCAGGACATCGATGCTGCGCTGCTCGCCGGCGCCGATCAGTTCGTCCCGAAGCCGTGCCCCGGCAACGTCCTCGCGCTGCACGTCGCGCGAGCGCTCGACGGCACTCGTCCGAGCGCGCGGCTTCGTCGCGTTCGACCCTGAGCAGCGCTACCGGGTGAGCGAACGCAAGAGAGCCAGCAGGTCATCCGGCAGACACGGCTTCGTCAGCACCGCATCTGCTCCCGCTTCCTTCGCGCGCTGCAGCCCGAAGTTCGTCGCGTGACCCGTCAGCGCGACGACGATGATGTCGCTCGTCGCGGGATCGCCCTTGATGCGTCGCGTGGCTTCCCATCCGTCGAGGATCGGCATCGACAGATCCATCACCACGACCCCGGGACGACGACGGCCGATGAAGTCGAGCGCCTCCTGACCGTTCTCCGCTTGCTCCACCTGGTAGCCGGCAGCGGCGAGTGTCGAGGCGTAGAGCTCGCGGTTGTCGGCGAAGTCGTCGACCACGAGCACGAGCGGGAGCCGAGCGTCGAGGTCGCGATCGTCTCGCTTGTCCCCCGCATGCCCACGGCTCGGCGGAGGACGGCTGCCGGTCGCTACGCTTGTGAGCTGCACCGCTTGCACTGCGGTCGATCATGACGGAATCAGAGAGCATCTGCAAAGCGAACCGATGCCGCAGCGCGTCGCCGTGTGGTTTGTCCCCGCGTACCTGCGGATCGTTGGTGCATCAATAAGTGCGGCCGACCTCGTAGAACTGCCGTCCGAACTCGCTCTCGACGAGCGCGACGAGCGCGGGGTCGAACGCGAGCTTCGTGTCTGCCACGAAGGAGGTGCCGCAATCGACCTTGAGCGCAAACCGATACGCGGCACCGCCGGGAACGTCCGCGGTCGTGCCGTCGAACGGGTTGGTGATCACCGCATTTCCCTTCGACGGCTCGAACGTGCGGCTGCACTCCTCGCACTCGCCGAAGATGCCGGACGACGCACCGAAGGTCGGCACGAGCTCCTCGTCGTCCCACTCGAACGCTTGGTCCGCACCACAACGGCACGTGGTGGGCAACGGTCCGATCGCGTCGGCAGTGGGGTAGACGTACTCGTCGGCGCGATGCACCTCGAGCGTGTACCGGAGCGCCCCGCTCGGCGTCATCGAGAGCGGGTACTGCACCGGCAACGGCGGCTCGCCCGACACGGGCCACACGAGGCGCAACTCCTCGCGTGACGGGTCGCCGAGCCAGTCGGCGGTGAGCGCCGCGGGAAGCAGCTCGGTGGTCGCGGCGATCTTCGCGGCGAGGTCGGTGCCGAATCGATTCTCCACGGTCTTGATCGCGTAGCCGCCGGTGGTCTTCGCAAAGCTCTCTCGCTTGCCGTCGAAGCGAAGCTTGGCGAGCCCTTCGGGAGTGGGCTCGACGAGCCACTTCTCCTTGCGGAGGCGCTCGACGAGCTTCACGACGGACGCGGCGGCGGGCGAGAACGCGTTGCCTCTCGCGATCAGCCAACGCTCGTAAGAAACAGCCATGGTCACGAGCCTAAATCAACGCGGAGTCTCCCGGCGTCTCGATCTCTCAGCCCGCGTAGTGGACCTTCAGCGTCTCGACGATGGCCGTGACCAGCTCCTGCACCTTCGCGGTGCTCTCGTGGCGCACGATGACGTAGCCGTCGCCCTCGTAGCTGTCGTTCTTCATCGCGCCGATCTCGGGGAGCTTCGCCTCGACGAGATAGCGACCGACGGCCTCGTAGGTCTCGTGCACGCCGGTCAACGCTGCGATGCGGCCCTGGCCCATGCCGCGCACATACGCGCAGCCGGCGGCGTAGCGGCGATGCCACGGCGCATCGAGCTCGCCGTCGACGACGGCGCGTGCCCATGCGCGATAGATGTCGATGTCGCTGACGGCGCCGGTCATGCGAAGGAGATATGCGCCGGGTGGGCGCGCCGCGATCTCACCGATGGCGAGCGTGCCGTCGGTCCTCTCGAACCACTCCATGTGCGTCATGCCGTCTTCGAGGCCGAGCGCGCGGACCGCCGCGAAGCCCAGCGCGCGAGCCCTGTCGTCCCGCGGCGTGTCGTCCTCGCGCGGAAGGATGATCGCCCACTGGATCCACGGGTTCTCGAGGACGTCGAGACATCCCGGGAGGTAGTTCGAGATCGAGGACACGCGCGGCTCCCCGCCGACGGTGATGGTCTCGAGGCTGTGCTCGCTGCCGTGCAGGAGCTCCTCGGCGAGGACCGGCGTGCGCGGTCCGACCTCCATCTCGCGCAGCATGCGCTCGAGATCGACGAGCGAGGTCACGCGGAACGTCGCCTTCGCGCCCATGCCCGCCGGCGGCTTGAGCACGATGGGTAGGCTCACCTCCTCGACGAACGCGCGCGCGTC
>JAYTOQ010000206.1:0-1551 GCA_043747665.1 Polyangiaceae bacterium
ACGACGTACGCGGTGCTTCGTCGTGACGTCGGTCGTCTCGCCTCGCTGCGCTTTCGGTGTGTCGTCCTCGACGAGGCGCAGAACGTGAAGAGCGCGACCACCGCGACCGCGCGAGCCGCGCAGCGGCTGGTGTCGGACATGCGACTCGCGCTCTCGGGCACCCCGATCGAGAACCGGCTCGGCGAGCTCCGTTCGATCATGAGCTTCGTCAATCCCGGCATGCTCGGGACGCACGCCGAGTTCGACGAGCGCTTCGAGCGGCCCATCAACAACGAACCGCGTGGCGTCGTCGCCGAGCGGCTGCGCGCGCTCGTGCGGCCCTTCGTGCTCCGACGGACCAAGGCCGAGGTGCTCCTCGATCTTCCGCCGAAGACGGAGATCGAGCGCGCATGCGTGCTCGGCCTCCGGCAGAAGCGCCTCTACGACGCGCTGGCGCTCACGCTGCGAGAGGCGGTGCGCAAGGACATCGAGAAGCGCGGCCTCGCGCGCAGCCGCATCTCGGTGCTCACCGCCATCCTGCGGCTCCGCCAGATGGCGTGCGACCCGCGCCTGGTCGACCCCACGGTCCCGGCGACGGAAAGCGCGAAGCGCGCGATGTTCCTCGAGCTGGTGCGCGAGCTCGTCGCGGAGGGGCGCCGCGCGCTGGTCTTCTCGCAGTTCGTCGGGCTCTTCACGCTGTGGCGCGCGGACCTCGATCACGAGAAGATCGCCTACGAGTACCTGGACGGCCACAGCCTGGGACGCGCCGCCATCGTCGAACGGTTCCAGAACGGCGACGCTCCGCTCTTTCTGGTCTCGCGGAAGGCGGGCGGCGCCGGCCTCACCCTCACCGCCGCCGATACCGTCATTCACTGCGATCCGTGGTGGAACCCGGCGGTCGAGGATCAGGCGACCGATCGCGCGCATCGCATGGGTCAGGCGAAGCCCGTGACCGTGGTGAGGCTCGTCGCGAGCGGAACCATCGAGGAGAAGATCTCCGCGCTCAAGGGCAAGAAGCGCGAGCTCGCCGCAGCGGTCATGAATCCTGCAGAGGACACGGGCGCCGCCGAAGGCGCGCTGCGAGGCTTGAGCGACGATGACGTCGACGCGTTGCTCGGTGGCCTCTCCTCCGCGTCCGCAGACGTGCACGAAGGTCCGCACGAAGGACGCGAAGAAGCAGAGCAGGTCGTCGTTGCCAGGCGCTTCGTCGCGACGCGCGAGGTGGACGAGCTACGGGCGATCCTGCGCAGGGTCGAGGGGAGCGGGACGCTCCGCAAGGAGCTCGCGCGCAAGGTCGGGCTTCCGCTCGCGCGCATCACGCTGCTGCTCATCGGTCATGCCGTGCCCATTCCCACGCGGGCTGCCGAGAGGATTCGCGCGCTGCGATCGTGAGTCAGCGCGAAGTTCGCGCCGCGGGGTCGCGGGGCCGCGGGGCCGCGCGGCGGAGGTGCGCACCACCGCGACGAGATCGGCAGATGTCCTCTTCGCTTTAAGCGGGCCATCGCGCTGCGGTTCGTGCTCGGCTGGTCGCTCGAGGAGGTCTCGCGGGTCACCGGAGCGCCGGTCAACACG
>JAYTOQ010000207.1:0-3144 GCA_043747665.1 Polyangiaceae bacterium
CGCTCGCGTCGACGAGGCCGACAAGCCTCCCGACGAGGTCGCGTGCTGGAGCCACGCGAGGAGAAAGGTTTGGGAGGCGGCCGTGGTCACGAAGGAGCCCGCCGCGCGGGAGGCGCTTCTTCGAATACGGACGCTCTTCAAGCTCGAAGAGGACTGGGCTCATCTCGCTCCCAGCCAGCGCCATGAGCGGCGGCAACGCGTCACGCGACCGATGCTCGACGAGTTCTTCGCCTGGGCCGAGGGCGTCTTCGAGCGCGTGCGCGGCGTCCGCGGTCCTGTCGCCACCGCGTTCGGCTATGCCATCCGCCAGCGCGACGCGCTCCGCCGCTTCCTCGACGACGGCCGGCTCCGCATGGAGAACAACGCGAGTGAGCGCGCCCTGAGACCCATCGCGGTCGGAAGAAATGCGTGGTTGTTCTTCGGATCGGGCGACCACGCTCAAGCTGCCGCCAACATCTTCTCCCTCATCGCGTCGTGCGTGCTCCACGGCCTCGACGCCGAGAGCTACCTCGCCGACATCATCCGCGTCTTGCCGTACTGGCCGCGCGACCGATACCTCGAGCTCGCACCCAAGTACTGGACGCGAACTCGCGCTCGCCTCGACCAAGCCGAGCTGAAGCGGCCGATCGGACACGTGACCGTGCCGCCGCAGCTTCCCGCGGAACAGCAGCCGTCGACGGACTGAGCTCGCCTCGTTCACGCTCGTGAGTCTGCGTCACGCAGCGGCGCTCGTCGATAACGCGGGCTCGTGCGGGGCGTACCCAGTGGGGTCGTCGACGAACTGGTTGCAGTACGGATCGCAAGGATTGGACTGCGTGCTCGGAGGCGGCGGGCACATCGTGGAGCCGCCGAGCGTGAGCCCGCGGAGGTCACCGGCGACGGCGGTCGCGATGTTCTTCGTCACGATGCTGGTGCCCTGGCACTCGCCTCACGTGCCGCCGAGACAGGTGCGCTTGCCGATGGAGCAAGCGACGTAGTCGCCCGACTTCATCTCGACGCTGCCGCAGTCGACGACCTCTCCCGGTGTGGAGCAATCGCACCCGGCGTTCGGCGTCCCGCAGAAGGGACCGCCGCCGCTGTTGATGCCGTCGCCCGCAGCGTCGGGGCGATCGCTACCGCACGCGATGAAGGTCGCGATCGCCGCGATGATGGGAAAGCCCAGCTGCGCTGCACGCCGCCATCCCGAGAGTCGTCGTGTCGTCGTCACGGGTCCCCCGTTCAAGATGTTGGCGTCCTCGAAATCGGCCCCGCGCCGCCATCATCGTAACCCGGATACCCGAACGAACGCCGGCAACGTGAGAGGTCGTCGATCGCATCCTCGGTCGTCGGCGGCGCGCTCGTCCGCTTTCCCGACCCGGCGTACCGTGAGGTCTACGGACCGCGGTGAGCTCCGTCGCCCAGCGTCCACACGTCGAACGACCAGCCGAGGTCATTCATTGGCGACGCACGTATAGGTGACGTTCCAGGAGTTGAGGGTGGCGGCGCCGGAAGATGTCGCGACCCCGCAGATCGCCGGGCACCCGCCGCCGTTGTTCTTGGCGGAGGACTCGTTGTTCTTGTAGTTGCACTCGGTGATGCTGTTGTCCCAGTTCACGTAGGCGTGGCGGTTGCCTTGGATGCCGCAACCGGAGACGCTGACGCACGTGCCTGGGAGAAGGGCCGACGCGAGGGTCACGCTGCACGCCGTCCCGCATCCGGGACAGCCGGCGGAGTTTCCTCCCGGCCCATTGTTGGCGATGGCGACCTTGATGGTCTGGCCGGCATTGACCTTCGTGTTGCCGCGGTTGCACGCGAGCATCTGATCGACGCCAGCCGCATTGCAGGTGCTGTTGATGGTGAGATCGATGCCCGGGCACGCCGGGTCCTTGTAGCCCGAGGTCCCGTTCCACACGCAGCTGGTGCCGGAGCAGTGGAAGTCTTCCCAGCAGTCATCGTTCGTCGTGCACGCAGCGGGGTCACCCGGGCCCGGGCACGCGGCTGTGCCGTCGGAGGTGGTCATGCCGCCGATGCTCCCGGTGCCGCAGGACGAGGACAGGTTCACCGTGAGCAACAGATCCGCCTGCTTGGCGTTGACCGTTCCGAGCGGCGTCCCGAGCGACTTGGGGCACGTCGGGCCGGGCCCGGTCAGGGTACAGATCGCCGGGTCCGGGACCGGAGCGCTCGCGACAGCGGCTGGCGTGGGGCTCGGCAACCAAGGACCGGCCACCGTGGGACCGGTCTGGGCCCCGAACGAGATCGTCGAGCTACCGGTCAACGTGGCGCTGTACCCGAGGAGATCCCAGGACGCGCCGTAGCCCTTCGGGCAGCTGGACGTGTAGACCTGCGTATAGCTGGTGCTGGCCGGGGGCGGCGGCGGCGTGGGCGGCGTGCAAACCGAGATCTTCCGGTTGAAGCCGCTGAGCGTGAGCTTGTAGTTCGAGCCCGTGGTGGCGCGCTCCGCCTGGAAGACGGCGATTTCGTACGTCTGGCCGGCCACGAGCGTGAGCGGCGGCGTGGCGGAGGCAGAGGCCGGACTGGTGACGGACGGTGAGCTGAGCGTCACCGACGACGACAGCGCACCGTGGATGCCGCCGATGTCGACGACCTTCCGGCCACCGATGTAAACGAAGACGTCGTCGTCGCCGGTGAAGGACAGGACCTCGCCGCCGGCGTACGTGAACGGAAAGCGCGCCTCGCTCGTGAACGAGTAGTTCCGGCCCGCCGACTGGTTTCCCCAGCCGAGACCGTTGAGCGGGTAAAAGCCCGTCACGCTGGCGCACGTCGTCGTCGGCGTGGCGTTGCCGCAGTTGATGTTGGGAAGGTTGTAGGCCGGGTCGGCCGAGCTGTCGAACTGGTACGTACCCGCCGCGATGCTCGGGAGCCGGATGAACTTGCCGAGGACGAGCTTGGGCAGCGGCCCGTCGTGATACCAGGTGTTGAACGACGTCGCGTTGAGCACGACGCCCACCGAGGCCAAGAACGTGGGCTCGCGGTCGACGGTCGAGAGCCCGACCGCCGGGATCCCTTGGCTGAGACCGTAGGCGGGCGGGCCCGGGTTGCCTAGACCGTGGGGAACGATGTCCGCGCAACCGGTCTCCTGGAAGTCCGGCGACGATGCCGTGCAGCCGAACGTATCGCGATCGCGATAGATCACCGGTACGTCGA
>JAYTOQ010000208.1:0-3539 GCA_043747665.1 Polyangiaceae bacterium
GCGCCAAAGAAAATGATCTGCGACGACAGGTAAATCCACGTCGCCAGCGCCAGTACGCCGCCCACGATCCCGTAAGCCGAGTAGCTCGTCAGGTGCGACAAGTACAGCGCGGACAGCGCCTTCAGAACGGTCAGGAACACCGTCGTCAGGACCGCGCCGCCGATCACGTCGCGGAACGGCGGCTTCGAGCGCGGCACGAAGTGGAACGCCGCCGCGAACACCAGCGACAGCAGCACGATCGACACCGTCACTTCTGCCGTCCTCAGGAGCGCCGGCGTAAGTGTGTAATCTGCATGTTTTGAAATGGCGCTCAGCACCGAGCTCGTTACCAGCGACGCCATCATGAACAGACCGATGCTCGCGACGCACGCGAAGCCCGACAACCGCTCGTGCAGGAACACGGAGACCTTGCCCTTGATCCCCTTGCCGCAACGCGGCTTCACCTGCCAGATCTTGTTCAACGAGAAATCGAGCTCCACGAACGCACCGCTCGCGCTGAAGAGCAGCGAGATCAATCCGATCACCGCTGACGTCTTCCGCGCGCCGTGGCTGTCCTGCATGGAGGTCAGCGTCTGCGCGATGACCGACCGCACCGATGCGTCGGCGGTGCCGACCTGGGCGAGGATGCGATCGCGCGTGGACGCGTCGTTCCCCAGCACGTAGCCGACGAGCGTCACGGTGAGCAGCACGAGCGGGAAGATGGCGAACGTCGCGTAATAGGAGAACGCCGCGCCCAGTCGAAAGCCCTCGAGCTCGTCGAAGCGGTCCGCCGATTTCGAGAAGAGCTCGCCCAGGAAGCGAAGATGCTCCCGGACGACGCTCGGCTTCGACGACGGAGCAGTCACGTTCACTTCGCCCTCTTCGAGCTATCGCACCCGTTCGTCGTCACGCGATCACTTCGACGCGGGCTTGCTCACGCCGCTCTTGTCGTCGGTGGCGGGCTCGCCCGCCTTGCCCTTCTCCTCGGCCTTACGCAGCTCGTCGCCTTCGGGGCCCTCGAGCGCCTTCTTCGCCTTCTCGGCGAGCTCCTCGGTGTTGCCCTTGTCGACCGACTTCTTCACGCCCTCGTCGTAGCGGCGGGTCGCGTCGTAGTTGCCTTCGCCCTGCACGCCGTCTTTGCCGCCCTGCACGCCGTTCGTCTTCGGATCCATGGTCGTCTCTCCTTCGCCGTGGCTCAGCCTCGTTTGGCCGGCGTGGGAGGCCCGGGTTGCAACCCTCGTTCCGCTCCTCTACTTTGGCTCGGCCTTGTCGCGGTTTCGCGTGATGACGTACAACGTCCACCGCTGCGTGGGACCCGGTGGCGGTGACTCCATCGCCGACATCACGAGCGTCTGCAGGGATGCCGCAGCCGACATCATCGCGCTGCAGGAGCTCGACGCGCCCGAGACCGATCAGGACGAGGGCGCACACCACGCGCGTGATCTTGCCACCGCGCTCGGCATGGAGCTCATGTTCTGCCGGACCTTCCGGCGGGGCGTCGGCTACTACGGCCATGCGCTGCTCAGCCGTCACAAGCTGGAGTTGAAGAAGGTCACGACGTTCGCCTCGCCGCATGTCGACGCCGAGCCGCGCGGCGCCATCTGGGCGCGCGCCGCGCTCGGCACGACCACCCTCGACATCATCAGCACGCACCTCGGCGTCCATCGCAACGAACGCGGCGCACAATCACGCGAGCTCCTCGGGCCGGGTTGGCTCGGCAGCCCCTCGATGGGCCGCCCCACGCTCCTCTGTGGAGACATGAACGCCGTTCCGCAGGCTTCGTCGACCTACCGGCGCTTTGCCTCGCGTCTTCGGGATGCGCAGCGCTCGCTCGACGGGCATCGCCCTCGGCCTACGTTTCCGAGCCGGCTTCCGCTCCTCCGCCTCGATCACGTGTTTGTCTCGGAGGACGTCGAGGTCCTCTCGGTCGACGTGCCGTGGAACGGGCGCTCACGGCGCGCCTCCGATCATCTTCCGCTGATCATCGATCTCGAGCTGAAGACGCAGCTCGAGACGGCAGCGCCGCAAACGCGGCAAGCGCGGCAAGCGCGGCAAACGTGAATCGGGCCTCAGGGACGCTGACGCGTCGCCTGAGACCCGATCGCGGGATCGTGAACGTCGTCTCGCTTCACTCGCCGGCAGTCGCCTTCGCGTCACTCTCGCCATCACCGAGGCGATTCCTGTACTCGCCCATGAAGTCGCCGGCGATCCGCTTGATCTCGCCGCCGAGAGCCTCCGTGAGGATACCGCCAACGGCCGTGAAGACGATGAACCGCGTGAGCTTCGAGCCCAGGAGAAGGCCGACTCCGAGACCGACAGCGCCGGCCGCGACGGGGACGAGATACGGTCTGTCGCGGAACGCGACCTCCGCCTGGTCGCGCACGTTTTCCACGATGTCGCGGACCTGCTCGACCTTGTCGCGCAGCCCGTCGGCCGCGTCGGCGCCCACCGCTTGGATCTTCTTTGCCTTGTTCTCCGATGTCGGCACGCTGTTCATGATCCTTGTCTCCTTCGGGACGGTCTCAGGAACCGCCGCGACGGACACGGCGTGCAATCGCCGCGCCGATCGCCCCGAGGACGATCACTCCAGGCGCCACCGGGGGCGTGTGAGGGGCCTCCTGCGGCGAGGTGGAGCAGGCAGACACGCTGGCCTTGGCCTCGCACTCCGCGCCGCCGCCGTCGACGTCGCTGCCGCTGCTGCAGCTGCCGCTGGCCTCGGCGTGGATGTTGAGCGCCGCGGCGAGGGCTGCCGTGCACTTCGAGAGGTGATCGCCGGTGTCGACGTACTCGCCGCTGCAGAAAAGCTCGCCTTCGGGGCGCGTGCAGTTCACTTTGCAGCCGCCCTTCAGCTTGGCTTCGCACGACGGCGCATCGTAGGTGGCGCGGCACTCGCCCTGGCAGCTCACGGCCACCTTGGCCTCGCACGAGCCGTGGCAGCTCGCGTCGCACTTGGCGTCGCACGACGCGCTCGGCAGCGTGGCGCTGCACTTTCCTTCGCACTTCGCGCTGCAGTTGGCCGAGCACTTCCCCTTGCAGTCGGCGGTGGCCATGCCGCTGCTGGCCTCGGCGGCGCAGGACGTATCGCAGTCCGCGGAGCACGAGCCGGAGCAGTTTGCCTTGCAGTCGAAGCTCCCGCCCTGCGTGGTGCACTTGGCGGAGCAGTCGGTCTTGCAGCTACCGGTGCACGAGGCCTCGGCGGCGACGTGACACTTGGCGTCGCAGTCGACTTCGAGCTTGCCCTTGCAGGCGGCCTCGAAGCTGACGGCCTCGCACTTCGCGGTGCAGCCTCCCTTTACTTCGACCTTGCACTGCGCCTGCGCAGAGACGTCGATGTTTCCGCAGTCGGCCAGGCCGGCGTGCGCGAGCTTCGGGGCGAGGAAAGCGAGGGGAGCAACGGTAAGGAATGCGATGGCAAAGCGACGGGACATTCGAAGATCCTCCTGCTCGGCCGGAGCCGAGCGCTACATCCAGCAAACGCCAATCCGAGCACGCCGACAACTTGTCCGGAGGGATCGGTGGCGGTTTCCACAGGCCGACTGGCGTTGGACGGCGGTCGGCCG
>JAYTOQ010000209.1:0-2094 GCA_043747665.1 Polyangiaceae bacterium
CGCGACATCGTGCACGACGACGAGCCCGCCCGACGCATGCGTGATCGTAGCGATGACGCTCCCACCGAGGAGCGCGCGCGTGTCGACGGCATAGCCAGCGCAGAGCTCGTCGACGTAGGCATCCGCCACCCGAGCGCCGGTGCCCACGAGGTCGGGCTCCTCGCTCGGATCGCGGCCGATGGCGCGCAGGAAGGCGTCGATCGCGTTCGCGGCAGCCGTACGGTCGATGGGCATCGGGGGTGGCAGCTTACCAAGGGTCGAGCGCCGGTCGAGCGCCGCGGGAGCTTCCCGCTTCGTGGCCCGCGGGAGAGCGCGCGTGACTCAACCTGGCGCAGCTCGTGTCAATTCACTCACGCCGCGATCGTGCGCGCACCAACGAACGAGGCATGCACCCACACCGTCCTTCGAATGCCGCGAGGGAAGCTGTCGACGGCACCCGCGAAACGCGGGGGAATCATGCCCGAATTTGGAGCACCTCGAGGGATGTGTCTGTCAATTGCGCTGCGAGGCAAGAGGCACGACGATTGCTGGTAAGCGACGAGTGCGTCCGTTTCCCCTCCTCCTCGGTCTCGGCGTGCTCCTCACGCCGCTCACGGTCCACGCGGACCGCGCCGCGGATGCGCTCCTCGTCGTGACGCCAGCGCCGCATGCATCGAGCGCAGCGGGCGCGCATCCGCTCGTCCGGCTCGTCGAGAACGAGCGCGGACCCAGGGCCTTCGTTCGCAGAGCGTTGACCGACGGCGCGCTCGGCCACGCAGCCGCGTCGGCCATCCTGACGACGGCGCCGCCCCCGCCGCTCTCCTCTCTCGATTGCGTGCATGCGAAGCACGACATTCGCCTCGATCCCAGCACCGGCGTGACGGTCGCGCAGCTCGATCTCGAGATCCGCGCGCGGGGTCATGCGCTCTCGTCCATCGGCCTCTCGCTCGACGAGGGCCTGCGCATCGGGGCGGTGACGGCGGATGGTCGTGGGGTCGGCGTCACCGACGAGGTGCATTCGCCCGAGCGCCTCGTGCAGCTCGACCTGTCGCCGGCCCTCAGACCCGGGGAATCGACGGTGCTCCACGTCGCCTACGACGGCACGCTCGTGTGCGGCACCTACCCGGAGGGCGGCGGCATCGTCTGCACCAAGGGCGACGAGTTCTCGTACTTCGGGCACCAGTCGGTGATCCCGTTCGTCTTCGATCCCGACGTCGCGAGAGGATCCGAGCTCGACGCGATGACGCGCGACATCGTCCTGCGCGTGCCCGCCGGCGTCGATGTCATCGCGACGGGCGAAAAGGTCAGCGAGAGGAGCGACGGCACCAGCACCGTCTCGACGTGGACCATCGATCATCCGCTGTCGCGTGATCTCGGCATGTACGTGTTCGCGGGGAAGCTCGGGCTCCAGCCGATCCCCGGTCGCGCCGTTCCCACCACCTTCGTCTTCCCCACTCCGCAGCTTCCCGTCGACGATCGCCTCATGTCGTGGTCGTCGGGCGTCCTCGACTTCGTGGAGAAGGTGGGCGGTGGTCCCCTGCCCTTCCAGCGCAGCATGACGCTCGTTCGCCTGCCCGCGAACGTCGGTGATCCAGGCACCGCGACGTTCGGTATGACGCTCCTCTCGGACACGTACGCGCGCGCCGGCGACCTCATGCACGAGGAAACGTGGGCCCACGAAAACTCCCACCTCTTCTGGGGCATCGTCGTGCCGGAGACGAGCTCCGACGAAAGCCGCCTCATGAGCGAGGGCCTCGCGGTGCTCTCGGAGCTCGATTACACGTGGTCGCATCACTTCGCGAGCATGGATCGCGACACGTACCTCGCGCGGCGCTTCGTGCCCATCGGTCTCGATCTGCGCGCGCAGGGTCAGGCGCTCCCGTCGGTCCAGCTCCACCCGGGCCAAGCGCATCCCGACGGCCTCCGCACGTCGCTCTACACGCTCTGGGCGTATTACAAGACGTCGGCCACGCTCGATCACCTGCGCGTCACCGTGGGCGAGACGGCGTTCGCGCGCGGGCTCGTCGCCTACGTGAAGCAGTGCCGTTACGTCGGCTGCCGCCCTGACGATCTGCGGACCGTCCTCGAGCAGACCACCGGCGAGAGCCTCTCGCC
>JAYTOQ010000210.1:0-5962 GCA_043747665.1 Polyangiaceae bacterium
TCGAACGACGAGCACGTCTTCTACGACATCAACGCGAACTCGAACCTGCGCCCGGCGATCGCGCAGGAATTCGGCTTCGATCCGTTCGCGCGCGTGGTCGAGTACCTGAAACAGCGCATGGACGGCCCATCGAGCCGCTAGGGGCGGAATCCTCGAATCGCGGCGGCCTTTTTATTTGACGAGCTATCACTGCGGCGCCAAGAGAGGCCCGTCTCCGAGGGGAATCATGCGCAACTCGACTCCGCACTGGCTCGTCGTCACCGCCACCACGCTCGTCGCGTGCGGCTCGTCGTCATCCGCACCGCCACCGCCTCCCGCCGCCGCGCCTGCGCCGGTCCCCGAGACGCCCGCCTGGGTAATGCCCGACGTCCTCGGCGTGAACGCGCTCGCGGACGAGAACGACGACCCGAACATCGTGGAGGTCACGCTGACCGCGGGGACCTCGAGCACCACTTATCTGCCCGGGAAGAAGGCGCAGGTCTTTGCCTACAACGGCATGCTGCCCGGTCCGGTCCTCAAGGCGAAGGTCGGCGATCACGTGATCGTCCACTTCAAGAACAAGCTTGCCGAAGCGACCACCATCCACTGGCACGGCCTCCGCATCTCGGACCAGATGGACGGCTCGCCGCGCGTGCAGACCCCGGTCAAACCCGGCGCGACCTTCACCTACGACTTCGTCGTGCCGGACGCAGGGTCGTTCTGGTACCACCCGCACATCAACACCGCGGAGCAGGTCGAGAAGGGTCTCTATGCGCCGATCGTCGTGTTCGATCCGGCCAAGGACCCGACCTACGACGCCGAGCGCTTTCTGGTCCTCGATGACATCCGCCTCGAAGACGACGGCACCATCTCGCCGCAGAGCAAGATGGACGGGATGATGGGCGGTCGCTTCGGCAACATGATGCTCACCAACGGTCGGCCCGTGAAGGAGGCCGTCGCGAGCGCCGAGCAGGGCACCGTCGAGCGCTGGCGCATCGTGAACTCCGCCAACGCGCGCACGATGGTGATCGGCGTCGAGGGCGCGAGCTTCCGTGTCATCGCCACGGACGGCGGGCTCCTGCCCGAGCCGTACACCACGAGCAAGATCACCGTCCCGATCGGGCAGCGCTACGATCTCGAGGTCACCTACGATCGGCCCGGCTCCGCGAAGCTCGTCAACTGGGTGGACAGCGCCGACGCGAACGGCAACCCGACGACCGTCAAGATGACGTCGTTCGCCGTCGACGTCGCGGCCAGCGACCGCGTCCCGCGCGACATCGCGTATCCGTCGGTCACGTTCCCCGACCGCATGCCCGACGGCAAAGCGACCATCACGCTCGATGCCGTCCAGAGCAACGACATGCCGTGGACCATCAACGGCAAGTCCGATCCGATGGCGCCGCTCTTCACGTGGCCCCAAGGCGCGACGATCGACGTCACCATCGTGAACAACGTGCAGATGGAGCACCCGTTCCACCTCCACGGTCAGTTCTTCCAGATCCTCGATGCGAAGCAGCCGGGCCTCAAGGACGTCGTCCTGATCCCGCCGAATGGCACCGTGAAGATCCGGGCCTTCATCGACAACCCCGGCCACTGGATGGCGCACTGCCACATCCTCGAGCACGCGGAGATGGGCATGATGGGCGAGGTCTTCGTGACGCCCGATCCGAACGCCCCGCCGATGACGTCGATCAGCCACTGACCAGCGGTTCTTCGGCGCAACGGTAGCGCCTCCATGCAAGGCGTGCACGACGCCCATGCCGTGCTCGAGCGCGCGCCTGACCGCAGCACGCTCGAGAGCTGGCGTACGCGATGCAGGAACCGCGCGCGTGGCGTCGGCATCTCGAACCCTTGCGGCGGCCGCCACCGTGCTCGTGCTCACGTCCATCGCGCGCGCAGCCGCAGCGCAGGAGACTGGATACGAGCCCTGCCACCTCCTCTGCAGCAACGAAGCAGGCCGCCTCGAGGGAAGGTCGATGCCTCTCTGGCACGACGTCGGGCTTCTCTACCTGCGCGTCGAACCGATCTGGATCACGCCCCTCGGCGGTTACGACTCGCACCGTTACCGCGCCATCGCCGGAGGAGCGTCGACTCAGGTGGTCGAGCTCTTGGGCGCGGTCGTCTACCGTCCGCTCCCCTGGCTCGGCTTCCGAGCGAGCATGCCGTGGGAGTACAACCACGCTCGCGGGGTCGCCCTACCTACCCTCCACGCCGTTCCTCGCGCATCCTCCGAGCTCGCGCCGGCGGGGATCTTCGCGTCCGCTCATGCGCGCTTGCTGGAGACCGCCGCCACGGCGACCTGGCTGGGTGCTGGCTACCGCTTGACGAGCGCGGTCGGCACGACAGAGCTCGAGCCAAGCGACGTCATCGATAACCCGGACAAGGGGATCGAGGGCCTGGGCACCGGCACCGACGACGTGTACGTCATCGCCGAGCACGAGCTCCATCCGCTCCGCAGGTGGCTGTTTGCCGGAAGCCTCGAGTGGCACATGCACATGCTCCCGCGATGGGAGCGCGTCTACGCGACGACAACGGGCTACCGCCTCACGGTGCGACGCGAGCTCGGCTCCGTCTTTCATGCAGGAGTGCGATTGTCGGGGTTTTACACGTCGATCCCTCGACTCGACATCGCGCAGACCAACGCGGTGGTCATCGCACCATCGCTGGGCGTGCACACGGGCGACGCGCTCGACCCCTCGCTCGGCGTCTCGTCTCCGCTACCCGGCGTCTTGCTCAATCGCAATGCGCTTCAGACGTTCGACGTGTTCCTCGCGCTCGGTGTCAGCGTAGGAAGACCCTGACGCGCCCGGCAAGTGCACTTATACTCTACTGGGGTATACTGTACTTCCCGTATGCACACCGTGCGCGAGAAGAAGAAGCTCATCAGCCGGGTCCGGCGGATTCGTGGCCAGCTCGAAGCTGCCGAGAAGGCAATCGCGGACGAGAAGGGATGCTTCGAAGTCCTCCAGACGGTCGCTGCGGCGCGCGGGGCGATGAACGGGCTGGTGGCTGAGATCGTCGAGGATCACATCCGCTTTCACGTTCTCGACCCCGACACCAAGGTCACCGCGAAGCAAGCTCGCGCGGCGGAAGAGCTCATCGACGTCGTGAGGGCGTACGTGAAATGACGTCCGCGATTTCCTCGCGCTGGGAGAGGCACGGCGAGGCCGTCACCACAGCCTTGTGCGCGGTTTTCGTGGTGGGCGGCTGGCTCGCGTCGCGAGCAGGCGTGGGCGCGATCGGCACCGCGGCGCTGTTCTCCGTCGGCTACGCGCTCGGCGGCTACCGCCAAGCGATCGAAGGCATCACGACCCTCGTCACGAAGAGAGAGCTCGACGTCGACTTGCTGATGGTGGTCGCCGCCATCGGCGCCGCGTGCATTGGTTACTGGTTCGACGGCGCGCTGCTCATCTTCATCTTCGCCTCGAGCGGCACGCTCGAAGGCTACGCCGGCGCGCGGACCAAGCGCGACATCGAGGCCTTGATGGCCCTTCATCCAGAGGATGCGCTCGTCCTCCGCAACGGCCGCGAGGAGCGCGTCCCGGCTGACACGCTCGCGATCGGTGAGGTGGTGCTCGTCAAGCCTGGCGAGCGGATCGCCGCGGACGGTCGCGTCCTCGAGGGCGCATCCACCGTCAACCAGGCGTCCATCACCGGCGAGTCGATGCCCGCCGAGAAGCGCGTGGGTGACGAAGTCTTCGCGGGGACCATCAATGGGCATGGCGCCTTGCGCGTCACGGTCCTCCGGCCGGCCGGCGATACCGTCCTCGCACGCATGGTCCACCTGGTCGAGCAAGCCCAGGAACGGCGACCGCCGGCGCAGCTCTTCATCGAGCGCTTCGAGCGGAGCTACGCCAAGGTCGTCGTGATCGGCGCCGTGCTGGTGGTCGCGGTCCCCAGCCTGGTGCACTGGTGGACGTTCCGGCAAGCGCTGTATCGAGGGATGATCTTCCTCGTCGTCGCTTCGCCGTGCGCGCTCGCGGCTTCGATGATGCCCACGCTCTTGTCGGCGCTTTCGAACGGTGCGCGCCACGGCATCCTCTTCAAGGGAAGCACCTTCATCGAGACGCTCGGGCGCGTGCAGGCGATCGCCTTCGACAAGACCGGCACGCTCACGAGCGGACACCCCGTCGTCACCGACGTGCTCTCCGTGTCGACGGCTTCCACCGACGAGGTCCTGTCCGCTGCCGCCTCGGTCGAGAGCCTCTCCGAGCACACGCTGGCGCAGGCGATCGTCGGCGAAGCAAGCCGCCGGAACTTCAGCGTCGCCGCTGCTTCGAATCTGCAGGCCGTTCCCGGTGCGGGGGCCCACGCGGAGGTTGGCGGTGTGCGCTGGTCGGTGGGAAAGGCGGCGCTCTTCAAAGACCTCTCGGACGATGCGCGCGCCCGGCAACACGCGCTCGAGGCCGAGGGAAAGACGGTGGCGCTCGTCGGAACGGAGTCGGTACGCGGCATGATCGCCCTGCGCGACACGATCCGCGCGCGCGCTCCGCACGCGATCCGTGCGCTGCGCGACCTCGGTGTCGAGCCGCTCGTGCTCATGACCGGTGACACGCGGGAGACAGCGGAGGCGATCGGGCGAGACGTGGGTATCACCGACGTGCACGCCGGGCTCCTGCCCGCCGACAAGGTGCGGCTCGTCGAGGAGCTCGCGGCGCGCCACGGTTACGTGGCGATGGTGGGCGACGGGGTGAACGACGCTCCGGCGCTGGCCGCGGCCACGGTCGGGATCGCGATGGGCGTGACCGGTACCGACGTCGCCCTCGAGACGGCCGATGTGGTGCTCACGTCGGACGACCTCGAGAGGCTCGCGTACGCCGTCGCGCTCGGCCGGCAGGCGCTGCGAGTCGTGAAACAGAACCTCGTCTTCGCGCTCGGAATGATCGTCTTGCTCGTTGCGTCCGACCTGATGGGGTGGATCACGCTGCCGTGGGGTGTGGTCGGTCACGAAGGCAGCACGCTACTCGTCACTCTCAACGGCCTCCGCCTCCTCCGGCGGGTACGCGTCGCGCCCAAGCGCGATGGGCAACGCAAGGAGCGAGAGCAGCGAGCCGGCCGGACTTGACCGTCGCTGCAGCGGAGAACCGTGTTGCGGACATTTACAATTGAGGCAACGACGTAAAGGCGAGGTCCTTCTTCGTTTTCATGCTCGGCTGACAGCAACCAGCATGCCGCGAGACTGCCCCAGCGCCGCGAGCGGTCATCGTGCTCACGTCCCGCGTTCTGGGTCGTTGTCGTTTCCGAGCCATTTGCTCAACGTCTTGGCATCGATGCCCAGCTTTTCGGCGGTGAGCATCTTGCGACTGCCGAGCCTTTCGAAGGCCCACGCTGCGTAGCGACGTTGAAGATCACGAACCGGCATGACCTCGCCCACGAAGCTGACGGCCCCGTGAGCAGGGGCGCGAACGGCGGGTGGCAGGTCCTGCAACGTGATGACCGGACCGCGCCCGAGGACGACGGCACGTTCGATGGCATGCTCGAGCTCGCGCACGTTGCCGGGCCAGGCATGCTCGAGAAATCGCTCGACGGCATCGGCGCCGAAGGTCTCGACGGGTGACCTGGGGTGCTTTTGCTTCGCCTCCCGTAGAAAATGCTCGATGAGCTGCGGGAGATCGTCGCGACGTTGCCGCAAGGGCGGAAGCGCGATCGTGATGACGTCGAGCCGGTAGAGCAGGTCTTCGCGGAACGCGCCGGCCGCAACTCGTTCGCGGAGATCGCGGTGGGTTGCGGCGATGATCCGGGTGTTGACGGCGCGCTCCTTGTTGGAGCCCAGCGCGCGAACCGTACCGCTCTCGAGCACGTGCAACAGCTTTGCTTGGAGCGATGGGCTCATCTCGCCGATCTCGTCGAGGAAGAGCGTCCCACCGTCGGCCTCTTCGAGAAGACCAATTCGACTCACGGTCGCCCCCGTGAATGCGCCTCTCACGTGACCAAAGAGCTCGCTCTCGATCAGGTTCTCCGGCAGCGCTGCACAGTTGATCGC
>JAYTOQ010000211.1:0-6606 GCA_043747665.1 Polyangiaceae bacterium
GAGAGCTGCGCGATGACCGAGAGGAGGAAGCCGTCGCCGTGGCAGCGAGAGTCGGCAGCGTTGCTGCACTCGACGTCGACGCTGTAGGCGGCGCCGTTCTCGATCCACGAGGCGGTGCGGATCCCTTCGTTGGTGGTGACGAAGCCGCGTGTCGTTCCGGAGAGTCGAGCGAGCTCGCGGTTGCCGGTGACGGGGTCGATGCCCTCGTAACGGTGCGCGGCGCGCGTGCCCTGGAGGCTGATGGTCGCGCCGTCGACGCGACCGGTGAGCGCGAAGTACTCGCCTTCGACGACGAGCGTGGGCGTTGCGAGCTGGAGGTCGCGGGGGGCGAGGACGGGCACCGGTGAGCGCGCGACGAGCGCGCGGATCTCGCGATCGCTCCGGCCGCCGCTCCTCGAGAGAGCGAGGAGAGCGCCGTCGTCGATCGTGCTGAGCGCGGGCCATGCCACGGCGGGTCGCACGGTGATCGAGCTCGTCGACACCGCCGGCGCGCGATCGTCGGCGCGCGAAGACGTGTTGCCGTTGCAGGCCACGCTCGCGGCCCCACAGGGCAACGCGATCAGGAGCGCGAGACCAGCGAGAGCAGGCGTTCTCATTCGCGTACGGACTTACGGCAGGGTGCGCGGAGGGGGCAAGTCTCCATAGCTTTGTCGCCAAAAAACGACAGTGTGCGGACGACGCCTACGTCACGCCTACATCGAGATCGGCGCGATTCTGACGAAGCGGACGCGCGCGCCGATGGGTCGTTCGAGGAGGCGTCCGAGCGCGCGCGCCGGCACGACGGCGATGACCGGATAGCCCCCGGTGGTCGGATGATCGGGCCCCAGCACGACGAGCCCCGCCGGTGTGAGCTCGATCGCCCCGGCGACCATCGGCCGCGACGGCGCCCGATTACGTGCATCATGCATGGGATGCGAGGGCAGCGCGTCCCCCTCGAGCCGCGTCCCGATCCGGTCCGACTGCGCGCTGATCCGAAACGTCCGGTTCCCCACCGCCTCCATGATCTGCGCGTCGCCGTCAGGCCCATCGAGCACGTCGACCTCGACCACCCCTTCGCTCTCGCTCCCGCTCCCGCTCTCGCTCTCGCTCTCGCTCTCGCTCTCGCTCCCGCCCAGAACATCGCCCCGCCTCAACGCTCGCCCGCGGTACCCACCGATCCCCGCGACGAGCAACGTCCCGCGCCCGCCGAGCACGACGGGCACGTCTATCCCACCGCGCACCGCGAGGTACCGCACACGCGTGCGCCCCTCGGTGGCGACGACGAACCCCTCGCCGTCGCCGAGCACGTGCGCTTCGCCGCCGTCCTCCGCGACGAGCACGCTGCCTCCGCGCGCCACTACCTCGAGCATTCCGTAGATCTCGATCGCCGCCGCGCCGCGCTCGGTCCCGGCGGCGGCGTTCGCGCGCGCGAGCCGCGCGGGCACCATCGGGCCGCCGTGCGGCACGCCCTCGTGCATGTGCCCGGCACGCCCGCCGTCGACGACGATGGCCGGGCCCGCCACGCGGCGCACCTCGAGGCCCACCCGTCGCTCGTCCGGTGCGGAGTCGTGCGCGACCGCGGGCGGAGGAGCACGGCCGGCGTCGCGCACGAACCGCACGCGGTCGCCGAGCGCGAGCGTCGCGCCGCGCTCGTCGAAGGCTCGATGCTCTACGGCGCGCCCCAGCAGGTTCCAGCCGCCTGGGCATGCGAACGGATAGATGCCCGTGTATTCTGCAGCCATCGCGACGCTGCCCTGCGGTACGCGCGTTCGTGGATGGGAGCGTCGCGGCAGCACCAGACGCGGGTCGAGGCCGCGCAGATACGCGAAGCCCGGGAGAAAACCGAGCATGGCCACCTCGTAGTCGCGGTCTGCGTGGAGCGTGATGACGGCGTCGATCGAGAGGCCGGTCGCGGCTGCGATGAGAGGGAGATCGTCGCCGTCGTAGAGGACGCGGATCGTGTGGTGGGCGGGAGCGGGAGCGAGGGCGGGAGCGAGGGCGAGGGCGGGAGCGAGGGCGAGGGCGAGAGCGGGAGCGAGAGCGGGAGCGAGAGCGAGGGAGGGGGCGGGAGAGCGGAGGACGATCGCGCCGGTGTCTTCCGCGAGGATCACGTCGATGACGCCGTCGAGGGCGCGGAGCGTGGCGAGGAGCGCGCGGCGATCGAGGGACGGGTCGAGGGGGAAGCGGAGCGCGCGGTCGCCGAACGGGGTGATGGTCACGGGACGGACGGCACCCTCGGGCCGAGCGCCGCGCGGACCGACCGCGCGATGAGCATCGCGCCTGGGGTGTCGCCGTGGATGCAGAGCGTGTCGACGTCGCCGCGCGCGACGAGCGCCCGCGTGCGCGCCGCGGCGGTCGCCGGGTCGAACACCAGCGCGCCCGGCTCGCCACGCGGAACGAGGGTGCCGTCGTCACGCACGCCGCGGTCGGCGAACGCTTCGCGCTGGAACGCGACGCCTGCCGCGTGCGCCGCTCTCTCCAGCGCGCCGCTCGCGGGCCCGACCACGGCGATCGCCGACCCCAGCGCGCGAATCGCACCTTCCACGCACGATCGCGCGAGCGCTTCGTCGGTGTCGGCGGCGTGGTACAGCGCGCCGTGTGGCTTCATCGACGCGAGCGTGATCCCGATACGCGCCGCCACGGCGCGGAGCCGCGCGCACTGAGAGGCGATGGAGTCGGCGAGCGCGTCCGGCGAAACGGTCTGCGCACGCCGCCCGAAACCTTCGCGGTCTTCGTACGACGGATGTGCGCCCACGCGCGTTCCCACGTCCGCGCAGGCGCGGGCCACACGCTCCATCGACACGTCGTCGCCGGCGTGGCCGCCGCACGCGACGTGGATCACGTCGGCGAGCGCGTAGAGCTCGAGAGGCTCGTCGTCGAGCTCGCCGCCGTCCACGTTGAGGAGCGGTCGCACGTCAGAGGACCTCGGAATCGAGGAGCCGCACCTGCGTCGCCTGCCTGCCGTCACCCTTCGTGATCGGCACGCCGAGGTTCGAGACGTCGACGCCGGGGTCGTGACCGCTCGGCATCTTCATCTCCGAGACGATCTCGATGCGCATGGTGGCGCGCTTCGCCGTGCTCGGCATGCGGAGCTTCTTGCCCCTCAGGGCATCGAGCGCGAGCTCAGTGGCATTCGCCCAGCCTCCGCTGTCGCAGTCAACGACCTCGATGCCGCGCGACGATGAGCGGCGGGGAGAGAGGAGGAGCGGGGAGGGGGAGGGGGACGGGGACGGCGACGGCGGAGCGGTCAGGGTCACCTCGTACGAGGGCTCGATGGGAGGAGAGGGCGCGGCGGGGGGACGCGGTTGGAGGGGCGCCGCGAGGACCGCGAGGGCGAGGGCGATATGGACGAAGAGCGCTGCGGGGAGCGCGCGCTTCGTGATGTCGACGTCGCCGCGCACGCGGACTCAGGTGCCATCGATGGGCTTGGGGTTCAAGGTGTCGAGGAACGCCGCGGTAAAGAGGGAGGGTCCTCCCCTTGCATCGGAAGCGCATCCTCCTTACGGTCTCCGCGACATGACCGACAAAGTCTCGAGCGTTCGAAGCGTCCTCGCTGCAGTCGAGCTCTTCATCCTGGTTGTCGCGGGCATCTTCGCGGTCCCCGGCTGTCAGAAGTACGACCAACTCGTCGAGAAGGACCAGGTCTGCCAGCAGAAGTGGTCCGACCTCGAGGCGGATCTCCAGCGCCGCTCCGAGCTCATTCCGAACCTCGTGGCGACCGTGAAGGCTGCGGCGAACTACGAGCAGACGACGCTCACCAAGATCACAGAGGCCCGGGCATCCGCCACGAGCATCAAGCTCTCCGGCGACGACTTCACCGATCCGGCAAAGATGAAGGCGTTCGAGGACGCGCAGGCGAAGCTCAGCGCGGGCGCCATTGGTCGCCTCCTCGTCTCGAACGAGAACTATCCGAAGCTGCAGGCCAACGGCCAGTACACCGACCTGATGAAGCAGCTCGAGGCTACCGAGAACCGGATCTTGCGCGCACGGCAGCAGTACAACGAGTCGGTGAAGGACTACAACTCGGAGCTCGGCAAGATCCGCGGCCAGGTCGTCAACAAGGCCACGGGAACGCCCTTCAAGCCGCGCGTCTACTTCGCGGCCGCGCCCGAGTCGACCGCTGCGCCCAAGGTCTCGTTCTGAGACCCACGCCCACGCCCATCCCACGCCCACCCCCCCTACAGATCGAGCGTCATCGCCGGCTGCGCTCCTCTGTCGGTCGTGACGTTCGCGAACGTCGTCGCGCCCTCGCTCCATAGCCCGCGGTCCTGATGGATGTGCCCGAAGAGATGCAGCCTCGGCCGCACCTCACGGACGCGCGCGAGCAGATCCGCGCAGCCGACGCGCCGCTGCTCGCCTTCCCAGGGGACGCGATCGCCGAAGCCGTGCGGCGGACTGTGCGTCACGAGGACGTCGACGCGGTCCGGGATCTTCGCCCACTTCGACGCGAGCTCCGCGCCGCGCGTCGCGCCGAAGGCCCAGATCCGAAACTTCGGCTGCCAGGGGCTGCCGTAAAAGACGAGGCCCTCGATGACCGCCGCCTCGTCCTGGAGATAGACGAAGCCGTCGAGGAGCGCGCGCGCCCTCGCGGGGTGCCTCTCGAGACAGACCTCGTGATTGCCGGCGACGAGGATCTTGATCCGATGCGGAAGTGCACGCAGGAAATCGATCGCACGCGCGAGCTCGTCGAGGCCGCCATGCTGGAGCATGTCGCCGGCGTGCACGAGGATGTCCCCGTCCGGCACGACGAGACGGTCGTGCTGGAGGTGCGTGTCGGCCATGGCGACGATGCGCATGAAACGTCGAAATACCCGCGAATTCCCGTTCTCCGGGACGATCCGCGAGCCTTCAGCGTAGCACGCGCGGCCTTTGATCGCCGGGGTCACCCTGGCCTCTGGTAACCTGATCGGTGGCATGGCGCGCGTACGCAGCTACTGGGGCTGGGGCTACGAGGACAAGTTCCCTCGTGACGACACGCGCAAGGCGGTCGCCGAGAGGCTGGGTGCCGTGTTCGGCAAGACACCCGTCTCGAGTGCGCTTCCTTCGCTCGACGCCGTCACGATGGCGGACCCTCGCTACGCGCCGCCCGTCGAGCTCCGCGGCATCGGCACCACCGACAAGCACGAACGCGCCGTCCACACCTATGGTCGCGGCTATCGCGATCTGGTCCGCGGCTTCTACGGCGATTTCAGCGCCGCTCCCGACTGGGTCTTTCACCCCACCGAGGAGCAGCACATCACCGCGCTCTTCCGCTTCTGCGAGAAGGAGTCGATCGCCTTCATGCCGTTCGGCGGTGGCACCAGCGTCGTCGGTGGTACCGAGCTCTCGCCGGCAGCGGGCAGCCGTTTCCGCGGCACCGCCTCCGTCGACATGTCGCGCATGGACAAGGTGCTCGACTTCGACATGATGTCGCGCGCCGCGCGCATCCAGGGCGGCGCCACCGGTCCGCGCATCGCCGATCAACTCCACCCGCACGGCTATTCGCTCCGTCACTTTCCGCAGAGCTTCGAGCTCTCGACGCTCGGCGGATGGATCGCGACGCGCGCCGGTGGTCACTACGCCACGCTCTACACGCACATCGACGACTTCGTGGAGTCGGTGCGCATGGTGACGCCCGCGGGCGTCTTCGAGACGCGCCGCCTTCCCGCGTCCGGCGCCGGCCCCAGCCCCGAGCGCTTCGTGCTCGGCTCCGAGGGCGCGTTCGGCATCATCACCGAGGCCTGGGTCCGCGTTCAGCCCCGTCCTCGCTGGCGCGCCTCGGCAAGCGTGCATTTTACACGCTTCGAGGACGCGGTCATCGCGGCTCGCATGCTCTCGCAGTCGGGGCTTCATCCGTCGAACTGCCGCCTCCTCGACCCGGGAGAGGCGATGCTCCATCAGGTCGCGACCGACGGCACCAGCGTGCTCCTCATCGCATTCGAGTCGGCCGACCACCCCGTCGAGCCGTGGATGGAGCGTGCGCTCTCCATCGCGACCGACCTCGGAGGCGACGGCGACGAGCCGAAGTACACGACGGACGTCGTCAACTCCATCGCGCCGCGTGCGTCCTCGATCCCTGCGCCGCCGCCCTCGACCAACCGTCCGCCGTCCATCGATCACGATGCCGACGACGCATCGAGCTGGAAGCAGTCCTTCCTCGATGCTCCCTACCTCCAGAGCGCGCTCGTCTCGATGGGCGTCGTCTGCGACACGTTCGAAACGGCGTGCACTTGGGATCGCTTCGCCAAGCTTCACGACGCGGTCACGAAGGCCGTCGACGCGGCGATGAAGGAAGCGTGCGGCGGCGGGATCGTGACGTGCCGCTTCACGCACGTGTATTCCGACGGCCCCGCGCCCTACTACACGTTCGTCGCTCCCGGTCGTCCCGGGGCCGAGCTCGAGCAGTGGGCCAAGATCAAGTCCGCCGCGAGCGAGGCCATTCTCGCTCACGGCGGAACCATCACGCATCATCACGCGGTCGGTCGATTGCACCGACCCTGGTGGGAGAAAGAGCGGTCACCGCTCTTCGAGGCCGTGCTCAGTGCCGCCAAGGACCGTCTCGATCCTGGCGGCATCCTGAACCCGGGCTGTCTCCTCCCGTCGAAGCCGTAGACGGCCCGTCGAGCGGGCCGGCCATGCGGCGCGAGC
>JAYTOQ010000212.1:0-2229 GCA_043747665.1 Polyangiaceae bacterium
GACCGCGGCTACGACCACGTCGGCGCGCTCTGGAGCCCCGGCTATTTCCGGGCGGATCTCGCCATGGGACGCGACGTCACGCTCGTCGCCTCCACCGAATCTTGGGAGGCGCTGCTCGCCCTCGACCCGCAGGCCGCGAGCGAAGCGGAGGCAGTACGTCGTGATCGCCTGCTCGTCGACGCAGATCCGCGGGCACGCGGAGGCATGGGCGAGGAGCTGGTGCTGGCTGCCGATCAGTTCCTCATCACCCCGGCGAGCCGCGTGGAGGACGCCGCGCGCGCGCAGGCGGCGGGCGACGAGGTGCGCACGGTGATCGCCGGCTATCACTGGTTCACCGACTGGGGTCGCGACACGATGATCAGCCTCGAGGGCCTGACGCTCACGACGGGCCGCCATCAGGACGCGGGCTACATCCTCCGCACGTTCGGTCAGTACGTGAAGGACGGCCTCATTCCCAACATGTTCCCCGAGGGCGAGGTGGCGGGCCTCTACCACACCGCCGACGCCACGCTCTGGTTCTTCCACGCCATCGATCGCTACCTCGAGGCGACCGGCGACCGCATGACGCTGCAGCTGCTGCTCCCGAAGCTGAAGGAGATCTTCGAGAAGCACATGCAAGGTACACACTTCGGGATCCACGTCGACCCGACGGACGGCCTGCTCACGCAGGGCCAGGAGGGCTACCAGCTCACGTGGATGGACGCGAAGGTCGACGACTGGGTGGTCACACCCCGTCGCGGCAAGGCCGTCGAGCTGAACGCGCTCTTCTACAACGCGCTCCGCTTGCTGACGCGCTGGCTCGGCGAGGAAGAGGGCGCGGCTGCGGCGAAGCCCGCGAACGACGCCGCCGATCGCGTGCAGAGGTCGTTCAACGAGCGGTTCTGGTACGCCGAAGGCGGTCACCTCTATGACGTCATCGACGGGCCCGACGGCAAGAACGATCCGGCGCTGCGCCCGAACCAGGTATTCGCCATCTCGCTGACGCACCCGGTGCTCGACGAGGCGCGCTGGCGTCCCGTCCTCGAGGTGGTGGAGCGCGAGCTGGTCACTCCGGTGGGGCTCCGATCGCTGGCGCGCAATCATCCCGACTACAAGCCTCGCTACGACGGAGACCTGCGCTCGCGCGACGCCGCGTATCACCAGGGCACCGTGTGGTCCTGGCTCGCCGGGCCGTTCGTCGACGCCTGGCTCAAGGTCAATCCCGGAAAGGAAGAGGACGCCGCGCGCTTCCTGTCGGGCTTCGGCGGTCACCTCGGCGAGGCCGGAATGGGCTCGATCAGCGAGGTGTTCGACGCCGAGCCGCCGTTCACGCCGCGCGGATGCGTGGCTCAAGCATGGGGCGTGGCCGAGGTGCTCCGGAGCTTCGTGAAGACGCGTCCGACGCGGTGACGGGCCCCGCGGGATGACGCCTCGTAGGGTATGACGCGCTATCATCGCGCCGTTGAAGCTGCTGCTCGCCGTGACTGCGTTCTCCATCTGCGCGTCCATCGCGGGGTGTAGCCATGGCTCCGGAAAGGGCCTGCTCGGTCCGCCGCCCGCGCTGCCCGAGCAACGACGCGCCACGCGCTTCACGCCGCTCCCCGAGTGGTACTGGGAGCCCGTCTACGCCGACGTGCACGGAGCGGCGAAGCCCGTCGAGCTCCCCATCGCGGACGAGTCGCTGGTCCGCCTCGAAGGCGCGACCCGCGTGTGGGGCGAGCTCGGCGCAGCCGGTCGCGAGCGTCTCTATCGCGACGGCATCGTGCTCGAAGGCGCCGTCGAGGGAGCGCACGCCGCGCGCGTACTGCCGCCAGCGGCGCGCGTCGGAATGGGTGCATTTTACATGGACTTGCGCGAGCAGCGCGTCCCCTACGTGATCACGCTCGATGCGCTGGCGTTTGCCGTCCACGTCGCCTTCGATCGCGCGCTCGCGGAGGTCGAGGACGTCGTGCTCGGGCCAGACCTCGACGTCTTCGCGTCCGAGCTCGAGCGGCGCCTGGTCGCCGAGCAGAAGGGAGCGGGCGTGGAGATCGGCGAAGCGCTGCGCCTGGCCCGCGGCATCGTCGCGGTGGCCCGCGGACTGGCGAGTGAAGGGACCATCGCGCCGCCTCCGGACCTCGGTCCCGTCGTCGCGCAGGAGATCTCGCGCGTCACCGCACACGCTGGTGGCGCGAAGGCGAGCCTGCTGCTCGGCGCGCCCATCGACTACGGGCGCTTCGCCGTCCCGCGCGGCGCCGGAAGGCCGGGCTC
>JAYTOQ010000213.1:0-8301 GCA_043747665.1 Polyangiaceae bacterium
CCCGAGGCGCGCTCGGGAACCGCGCGAGCGTCGACCGGCGGCGGCGGCGGCGGCGGCGGCGGCGGCGGCGGCGGCGGCGGCGGATTGACACCGGTGATCGCGTCGTCACTGGCCGCGGGCGCAGCCGTGTCACCCGTGTCAGCCGACGCAATCGGCGCCGGCGCTCCCGGCGCGCCGGCACCGGACGTCGGAAGGGCAGCCGCCGCGTCGCCATCCGGCCGCTTTTCCGTGTCGGTCTCTCCCATGTTCCGCGCCAACATCGTCTACCCGAACGCCTGCTCGGGGACCACTATTCACTGCACCACCTGCCGGGGTACCATCCCTATCGGGACGCACCATGACGACAACGACGCGAACCGGGAAAACGAGCCGAGGAAGCAACCGAGCTTTGCCACCGTGCCGCCGCCGGATGGCCGTCGACCAGCGCCGCCGCCGCCGCCACCGTCGCCGAGCTTCCGGACTCGTTCCTCGACGAGCTGAAGGCTGCCACGAAGCACGAAGCGGCACTGCGCGCGAAGGGTCGCGACCTGCAGACGACGCAGCGAAACGAGAGCTTCGACCTCGAGCTTCGTGAGCAGCTCAACGCGAAGCTGCTCGGCGTCGGCGCGGACGCGCCTGCCGCTCACGGGGAGCCTGCGCCGGTCTTCATTGCTGCTGCGGGTCCGGATCCGCCTCATTCGCCCGCTGCGAAGCGGATGCCGCGCCCGACGCGCTTGACCAGGCTTCGCCGCCGCTGCGCGCGCCGGTCCCCGCCGATGGCGTGAGCGTGTTCTCGATGGTCGTCTTGGCGCTGGTCGCGGTCGCCGCGATCGTGTGGACGTACATGACGACGCTGCGCTGACGGAAATTTGGCCCTGCGCGCGCGCATCCGATAGCGGTCGCTGAGTCGGCGCGCTCGTCGCCGCCAAGGAGTCGCGCATGAAATCGAAGGTGGAAATCCTGGCGGAGCTCCGGACCATGCTCGCGGACGTCTTCGCGGCGAAAGCGTCCGGCGAGGCCTATGGACGCCTCGCGCGCGCTCACGGCTACGTGGATGGCTACATGCGAGCGTTGCTCGAGATGAACGTCGTGACGAAGGCGGAGCTGCTCGACGTGGTGAACGCGGAGCGCGAACGTTCGAGCGGCCCGGCGATGCGCCCGATGACCGAGATGACGCCCGCCGCCACCGGCGTCGCTGCGTAGCTCGAGCGCAGCCGGCGAACCGCGCACGCTTGTTGCTGCTCGAGGCGGCAATGGAGAACGTACGCATGAAAGAGCCTCCCACGCCGCAGCCCGACCGTAAGCCCGGTCGGTCGTTCAACGACCCGAATCGACCGATGGGGGAAGCCCTGCTGGAAGGAACGGGGGCCTCGGGCACGATCGCGGAGGACTTTCGCCCGCGCGAGGTCCAGGCCGACGTGCCGCACAATGGTGTGGCAGAGCGCGCCAAGGTGATCGGCGTGCTCCGCAAGGCGGAGGAGCTGATGGTCGAAGGCAACCTCCCGAAGGGTCAGGGGACCCCGCGCCGAGCCCTCGAGCTCGCCTCCGGCCGCGTCGGCCTCACCATCGAGGAATACGACGCGCTCGTGAAGGACGATCCCGAGCTCCAGGAGCTCGAACGGAAGATCCTTCAGACGCCGATCGCGCCCCTCCGCTAGCAGGCCCTGTCGTCACCCCTCTCCCGCTTCAGGAGAGGGGCCGGGGGGTGAGATCAGGGCGCGAGGATCGTCACGTCGCCCACGCGGCTCTTCAGCTGGTGGTCGGTCTGCTCCCAGAAGTTGGCGACCTTGTCCTCGCCAGGGACGATCTGCGGGAAATACCCGCCAAATCGGTTCGGCTGCTGGAGCGTGCGCAGATCCCACTTGTGCGTGGAGCCGCTCGCCGTGCCCGCGGCGCGCCGAAGCGTGCCCACGGTCGCGTCCTGGTAGTAGACGGTGATGACTCCGCCCTCGGCGCGGATCGCCGAGTCGTCGCCCACGACATGCTTGCCGTCGCTGAAGGGCTTGCCGTCCGCGGTGCTGCCGTCGTCGATGATTTCCGACTTGCCCGGCTTGCCGCCCGTCACGGTCAGGTAGCGCAGCGTCTCGTCGAGGCCGCTCACGTACGAGACGTGCCACGTACCCGCGTTGTCGATGGCGAGCGAGGCAGCGATGCCGACATCGCCCGTATCGATCGCGGTCTTCGCGGTGCGTGAGCCGGTCTCGCCGTCGAGAATGCTCTTCGTCCACTTGCCTTCGCCGGTCTGCGCGAGCGCGATGAGGTTTCCGCGCGGGCGGTCGTAGACGACCATGCCCACCTGGCCTGCGCCCTGCGCGAGCGAGATGTAGTCGCCGAAGACCTCGGGATACGTCTGGGTGTTGCCCTTCACGGCAGAGCACGTGGCCTTGCCCGCGACGGTGACGCAGGCGTTGCCAGTCCCGCAGTCGGCCGGCGTGCAGCCGCCGACGGTCGGCGTACAGACGCCCGTGCTCTTCACGCACGTGTCGGTGCCCGTGCAGGTGGTGGCCGCGCAGGGGTTGTCCTCCTCGACCGCGGCGTCCTCGAAGCGGAAGTCGGTCGGCTCGAGAGGCACCTCGATGTTGGAGCGGGCGACGACCACCTTCGATCGCGTCTTGCCGCCGTTGCCGGCCTCGATCTGGAGGAAGGCGATGATCGGCTTGCCACCGACGATCTGCATCTTCGAGTAGCGACCGACGTCCGCGCCGGCCTGCGCCTTGACCACGATGGTCTTCCACGTGTTGGTGTCGTTCGGGTCGGTGAGGACAGCGTACTTGAGCGCCTTGTTGGTCGCGTCGTAGTAGCTGACCATCGGCCGGCCGTCGGTGCTGATCTGGAGGCTGCTCCACTGACCGACGTCGTCGCCGGAGTCACCTTCGCCGTTGCGCCACGAGGTGCGCGGGCTGTCCGCGCACGTCGCCGGATCCTGGCGGACCGGGAGGCCGTCGACGGTCTTCCATTCGACCGCCTGCTTGCCGAGGTCGTACTTGCCGACGACGAGGTCGCCGTAGAGCGAGCTCTCGCCTTCGGAGAGGAGCGCGTCGTTGTAGCCGGCGACCCAAATGGTGTTGTCCGACGTCTTCGCGATCGACGTGTACGACCCGGGAAGGCCATGCGCGAGCTCGGGCTTGCACTCCTGGTTGCAGTCCTTGCCGCAGCCGGTGCCGCTGTCTGTCGCTTCACTTCCGCACGCGCAGCCCTGGCTCGTCGCGGCGACGGCCGTGACGCTGGCGAGCGCGATGGCCGCGTGCTTCGACCGCATGTGGAGGCGTGCGCCGAGCCGCGTCGCGCCCAGGCCCGAGCCCAGGCCCGAGCCCAGGACGGAGCCCAGGACGGAGCCCAGGCCGGAGCGACGACGAAGGGCAATGAGCGCGAGCGCCGCGAGGCCGACCGCAGCGGCGAGCGTGCCGTTGCCGTTGGTCGTGGTGCTGCCCGGGGTCGAGCAACCGCAGCCTGAACCGGCGGCCGCCAGCGAGCTGTCGGCCTTGCCGCGGATCAGCTCTTGATGAACAGAGCGCACGTTGCCCTCCTCGTCCTTCACTTCGAGATCGATGGTCTCGGCCGAGCCGACCGCGACATGCGCGAGGTCGCCGACGGCAGTCCATGCCCCGAAGTCCTTGCCGTCGAGCCGGTAGCGCGCGGTGAGCGTGCTCTCGGAGCTGACGACGTCCCAGGCGCGGACGGTCACGTCCGAGCCGGATGTGCTCTTCTCCACCTTCACGAACGGCGCGACGGCGTCGATGGTGAACGGGATCTCGGCCGGGGTCGCGTCCTCGGTCTCGGCGGCGCCGACGACGCGCGCGGAGACGAAGAGGGTGTGACGTCCCTGGAGGAGTAGCTGATCGTCCTTGATGACGAGGTGCTTGTCGCTGGTCCACGGCGCGCGTGAGCCGTCGTCGATGTGCCACGAGTATTCGATGGCGTGACGACCGTCCGCTTGCGGAGACGATGCGTCGACGACGAGCTCGGGCAGCCATGCGCGGTCCATGGTCGCGAGCTGCATGTGCTCGACGGGCACCGTCTTCGAGACGAGCACCGCGCGCGTGTCGGCCTCGACGGTGGCGGCGCCGGCGACCTTCGAGAGGTTCGCGAAGATGCCGATGTAGTCGTCGGTGCCCTTGGTGAGCTTGCCGATCTTGCCAATCTCCATGCCGAGGCCGAACGACTTGAGCGCGCCCGAGAGGTCGACGGGCTTGAAGCCGCCGCCCACGAGCTGCTTGCCGATGCCGCCGAGGAGGCCGGACAGCGCGCCGGCGACCGCAGCCGGGTCGTCCATGATGAGGTCGGCGTTGGTGACGACGCCGTTGGAGACCTTGATGTCGCCGATCGACGGGATGATGCCGCCGTTGGGGTTCGTCTTGGGATCCTTGCCGGTTTGGAGGTTCACGGGGATGAGTAGATCCGCCTGGAACGTGAAGACGCGGACGTAGCGATCGAGGTGCCAGAGGTAGAAGTCGAGCGCGAACTTCGGCAGCGTGATCTGCATCAGTGCGTCGGTGGTGGCGTTGGTGCCGCCGCCGATCTTCACGGTGGGCGGAGCCTGCGGGCGCGTGGCGATCGCCGCTGCGGCGTCGCCTTGCTCGAACGTCAACGTCTTCAGCGACGGGATGAGGATGCTGAGCAGCCCCGCGCGAAGCTGGTCGAACTGCTCGCTCGACACGCCGAGGCAGAGGAGGCCCGAGTTGTAGACGCTGCCGAACGAGTAATCGAGGAAGCGACCCGCGAGCGCGATCCCGAGGTGCGGCGTCATCTGCGTGTCGGGCGCCGTCGGCGAGAGCTCGTCGGGGAGGGGAATGCCGGTCGGGACCTTGAGGTCCGCCTGCGGAACGCACTTCGACTGCGGCTGTGGGAGCACGCCGCCGAGGAAGCCGAGCGTGACGCCGTTTTGCGTGCGGCCCTGCGCGTCGGCGTCGAGGTTCGGGAACGGCTTCATGGCGCCGGCCGACGCGAGACCGAAGTCGACGCCGCCTGCGGTGCCCGGAGAGATGTTCTTGAGGAAGCCGCCGAGATCGATGTGTGCGTCGGTGCCGAGCAGCATCGAGACGCAGGTGTCCTTCTTCGAGCTGTAGACGCAGTACTTGTTCGCGGCGTCGGGCTCGCTGCCGGTCGGGCAGGGCGGGTTGAGCGCGGGGACCGGAGCCGTGCAGAGCTGGTTGGCGAGGAGATTGCGGACCTGGCTCTCGAGGCCGCTCTTCAGCGGGCCGACGATGGCGTTCTTGATGAAGCCCGCGTTGAGGACGGCGTCGCAGACCTTCGAGGCAAACCCGCAGTTCGCGCAGAGCCGCACGTCGTCACCGCTGACGGCGCTGAGGTCGATGACGGCGTTCTTGACGTCGATCTTCGTGTAGCCGTCGCGCGGCGCAATGGTCTCCGCGACGAGCGGGATCGAGATCTTCACCGGCAGACCGTTGGGCATGACGTTCGGCGTGTCGCCGTTGCAGGTGCCGTTCGAGCCGTACGCGGCGTGGATGGTGATGTTGCCAGGACCGAAGCCGACGCCGAGCACCTCGCCGTCGACGACCGCCGTGACGGGCGTGTTGTCGAGCTCGAGCGGGATGACCGCCGAGATCTGGAGGTTGTCCGGCTTGACAGAGTCGATCTTGAAGGTCGCCTTGCCGATGCCGATGGTGGCGGTGCACCTCGGCGGCATGGCCATCGGGTCGGGCCCGCCCGGGCAGAGGTGCGGATCGACGTTGACGCGCAGCGCGCAGGCGCCGAACACGCAGCCGGTCTTCACGACCTCCGACTTGCCGAGATCGCTGTCCGGGATCGGGATGGTGAGCGTGCCGCCCGGCGCGTTCGCGACCTTCGTAGCGATGGCCGGCAGGTTCTGCTCGACGAAGTCGAGGCCGGGACGCGAGACGCGCAGCGAGGCGGCGTTCTCGATGGCCTTGTCCTTCGGGAAGCCTCCGGGGAGCGGGGTGGTGCCGCCGCATCCGCCGCAGCCCGAGGAGCAGCCTCCGCCGCTACACGAGGCGACGAGAAGAAAGAAAATCACGCCAAACACGTGGCGAAAGCGAGAAAACATGAATCCTCCTGCGTCCCCGGTCAGCGATCCGCGCGCGCGCTCTCTCGAAAGTGTAGCGGTCATCTCACGCTAAGCCTGCATCGCCCGGGGTTGCCGGAGACGAGGGCCACGTGTCGAGAGCGGGCTCCCAGCCCTATCTCGATTGTGACAACAACGTTCGCACGCGCACGGAATAGCCACCCGCCCCACCGATTGACGCACTGCGTGGTCGTCGACCGACAGGAATGCGCGCAATATCGCTAAAACTGGGCGAAAGGCGAGTCTCAATTGCTCGGGCGGAGGAAGTATCCTCCCACGGCCATGCGGCTCCGCTCCCTCCTCACGCTCTCGGCGACCTCGTGTGTCTTCGCGTCGCTCGCGGCGGCGGTCCTCCGTTGCAGCGTGCCTCCGTTGCCGCCCGGGCCCGAGGCGCTCGCCACGAGCGCGCGCCTCGCGGCCGGCGCGGTCGTCGCGGTGCCCCCCGGAGCCATCGTCGATCGGGCCGCGCTGATCGCCTCGTTGAAGGAGATGCACTTCAGCGCGGTCGTCATCGAGGCATCCGCCGACGCGAGCGGCGAGTCGGTCGCCGATCACGTCTCGCTCGCTGTGGAGCTCCAAGCGGCGCTCGGCGCGAGCGTGTTCGTGGGCGGCTACCAGGCCGCGACCTGGAACGCCCTTCCGGTCGATGCGTTGCTCCAGACCGACGCGACGTTCCGCACCTGCTACCCCGGCGGACCGGCCCTCGACGTCGCCGCGACAATCATCGACAAGCTCCGGAGCTGCGCGTCAGACCTCGGCCAGCGCATCGCCGACGAGCTCGCGCGCGTCTCCGCCAGCCCGCGCATCGGTTGCTACGTGACGCATCAACCGCAGCTGACCGACGGTCTCGGCGACGCCGGCGGGACGAAGCTCCACGACTTCTTCCGCGACGCCTCGAGCGCGTGCATCAAGGCGAGTCGACCCGTCGCCGTGTCGCCGATTCTTCCTGCGCAGCTCGGCGCTCCGGCCGCGGCGTCCGCCGAGCTCGGCGGTGCGCTCCAGGGCCTCGGAGTCTCACTGATCATCCTCGAGGACGGCGTGGGCAGCTTCCAGCCGACAGGCACCCGTCGCGGCTCGGCGTACTACGATGCGCTTCGCGTCGCGCTGGCGGACGGAACCGTCGCCGTCTGGGCGAACGTCCAGGCGTTCGACTGTGCGGGTGACGGGGGGTGTGACCGCCCGCGGCCTACCAGCAGCGCGCGCTTCGACGGTCAGGTGTGTGGCGCGCGCGGTCGTGCGGACGGCATCATCGCGTCGGAGTACCTGCGGCACCTCGCTGGTCGGTCGATCGTCACGGGCGGTCTCGATGCGTCGTCCGATGCGGCGCTCGACGACTTCGACGCGGCCGCGCAGCTCCGGAGCGGCTATCTCGCGTGGGTCGACGCCGGCGCGTCGTGCGCGGTCGCGGCAGCGGACGAGGCGGATGCCGCGGCGCGCGCCGACGCGGCAGCGGCAGCGGCCGCGCGCTGAGGCGCACCGGCGCGCCGCCTCGCTGCTCAGTCGCCGTCGGCGGCGTCGGCTGCGTCGGGTCCTGCGTTGGCTGCGTCGGCTGCGTCGGCACCGGCGTCGTCGCCGGTCTTGACCCCGGAGCAGCCCGCGACCGTGCCCTGGCCGTCGAAGATCTTCGCGGCGCTCGCCGCGAACGTCGCCGCGAGCCACACGCTGTCGGCGCAGCTCCCCGGCGTCTTGTCTTTCGAACAGAAGTCGCCCGCGAACTGGACCTTGCCGGACGGGTCGCGCGCGCACTTGTCGATCTCGCCGGACAAAAACGCGCACAGCGATTTCCCGTTGAGGATGGCGATCTTCACCGCGTCGGCTTCCTCGAGCGTGATGTAGCCGCCGAGCGAGCCGGAGGTCTGCCACTTCGCGCACAGCGAGTTGTCCATGCACAGCGGATCGAGCGCGAGCGGATTGAGATGCCCGATGCACTGTCCGTCGTCGGAGATCGTCACGCCCTCGACCTTTACGTCGGTGATGGGCAGGATGATGACGCTCTTCAGCGTCTGATCGACGAAGATCGGGATGCCGAGCTTCTGCGGTTCGAGCGAGTGGAACGTGTCGCCTTCGAACGCGACCTTGGTAGTGATGGGCGCGATGTGCGTCGACCCGAGATCGAACCGCGCGAAGCAGAAGCCCTGACCGATGGCGTCGGTGGAGGGCGGTGAGCCTCCCGTGGTCAGCGTGTTGTTCTTCCGATCGACCTGGAGAAGCCACGTGAAGAGCCCCTTGCCCTGCTCGCCGCACGTCTTCTCGGCGAGGCTCACGTTGAGCGTGACCAC
>JAYTOQ010000214.1:0-1795 GCA_043747665.1 Polyangiaceae bacterium
GGCGCCTCGAACCTGCCGATCCGCATCCACTCCGAGTGCATTACCAGCGAGGTCTTCGGATCGCTCAAGTGTGATTGCAAGGAACAGCTCGATGCAGCGCTCGCCGAGGTCGCTCGACGCGGCGCCGGGGCCGTTCTCTATCTCCGCCAGGAAGGACGCGGCATTGGCCTCGCCAACAAGATCCGGGCGTACGAGCTGCAGTCGCAGGGCGCCGACACGGTCGACGCGAACCGACTGCTCGGTCTCCCCGACGACGCTCGCGAGTACCACGCGGCCGCGGACATGCTCGCTCACTTCCACGTGCGGAGCGTGCAGGTCATGACCAACAATCCCGCCAAGGTCGACGCGCTGCGCGTCCTCGGGGTCGAGGTGACGGGCCGCCTGCCCGTGATCATCACTCCGAACGCGTTCTCCGCGGGCTACCTCGAGACGAAGCGCGCGCGCATGGCGCACGAGCTTCCGACCCGTTTTTCCGGGCCCGGCGTGGCCTCCATCGGCGCGCCAGCGGGCGAAGCCGAGTAGCCGCTTCCCATCGCACGGCGCGGTCGCGTAATGTTCGGCGCACGCATGCCGACCGTGCCCCGCAGCTCTGCTCGAGTCGTAGTGTCAGGCTTGCTCGCGGCCGTGACCGTCAGCTTCGCGAGCGCGAGCGCGCCCGCGCAATCGCTACCGTCGATCGACGCCCGCACCTGGCGCGCGCCGACCGATCCGAATGCCTCGATGATCATCGAGCCCGCCGCCACGCCGGGTCCCGGCGTCCTCAGCTTCGGCGGCTACGGCAGCTACGCGTATCGTCCGCTGACGCTGCGGCGCGCGGGTAGCGACGACGTCGCGCTCCGCCCCGTCGGGCACGTCATCGGCCTCGATGCCGTCGCCAACCTGGGCATCGGCCAGCGCTTCGCCATCGGCGCCTCCGTCCCGCTCATCCTCTACCAGGACGGATCGCGGCCGCTCCCGCCCACCGTCTCGCAGGTCGATGCCACGCCGAGCTCCGGCATCGGCGACCTCGGCATCACCATGAAGGGCGCGCTCGTCCGGAACGAGGGCGGCGGCCTCGGGCTCGCGGCGCTCGGCAACTTCACCGTCCCGACCGGCGACCGCAACAACTTCGCGAGCGAAGGCTCGGTCACGGCGAGCGGGCGGCTACTTGTAGAATACACGCTCCTCGTGGCGGCCGCGCAAGCGAGCGTCGGCTACAAGCTGCGCACCGAACACCGCACGTGGCCTTCGGAGGACGCGGGCGGCTTTCGCTTCGGCGACGAGATCCCGTGGACTATCGGTCTCACCATGCGTCCCGGTGTGCTCGGCGTCGACGCGGGCAATCGCCAGCGCTGGGAGCTGGCCGCGCACGGCTGGTTTCCCGCCGGACCTGTCGGCCCGTTCGGCAGCGGCGATCCCGGCAGCGCCGCGCTCACGCCCGTTCTCGTCACCGCGAGCAACCGCATCGACCTCGGGCACTACCGCGACACCTTCGTGATCTTCGGCGGCGAGATCGGCCTGAATCAAGCGGTCGGCGTGCCGGCCTTCCGCGGCGTGATCGGCTTCGGGTGGGCCCCGCGCGAGCACGACCTCGATCACGACGGCGTTCGTGACGACGTCGACGGTTGCCCGGAGATTCCCGAGGATCGCGACGGCTTCGAGGACGCCGACGGCTGCCCCGAGATCGACAACGACGACGACGGCATCATCGACAAGGCAGACGCCTGTCCCAACGTCAAGGGCGTCGAGTCGACCGATCCCAGGCGCAACGGCTGCCCGATGGCCGACGCCGACGCCGACGGCGTCGAGGACAAGC
>JAYTOQ010000215.1:0-4222 GCA_043747665.1 Polyangiaceae bacterium
CGTCCCGCGAACCCATCGACGACGCCGAACATGGTCAGCGTCATGATGCGGTTCGTGATGGGAAAGCGCGCCATGAGCGGCATCGTTGCGTCGCGCAGCAAGCCGAGCCAGGCCTGATCGCCCTGGAAGAACGGCGTGAGCATGCGCGTCGAGAATTGATAGAACGCGAGGTGATCGGCGCGTAGCCGCGAGTAGCGATCGAGCGCCAGCGCGAGGTCGTGCGGCTCTGCCGCGAGCACGTCGGCGAGGACCATCGCGTCCCACAGCGCGAGGTTGCAGCCCTGTCCGAGCTGCGGGCTGGTCGCGTGCGCGGCATCGCCGAGGTAGACGACGTTGCGCGTCGACCAGCGATGCATGACGACGTCGTGGTACGAGGCGAAGAGCACCTGATCGATGCTCTCGATCTGCTCGAGCACCGGCCTGGACTCGGGCGCGAGCTCGGCGAGCTCGTCCTTCCAGGCCGTGAGACCGCGCGCTCGCCATGCGTCGACGCGATCGCACCGGATGCTCCAGAAGAGGCTCACGAGCCTCGGCCCGAATGCCGGCCCCGGACCGTGCCCGGTCGGGAGCATGCCGAGGAAGCGCTGGTTACCGTCGACCACCTGATGAAGCGTGCGGGCGCGCGGCGAGTCGGGATCGCGCGGATCTTTGCCGACGAACCAAAGCGCGCCCCACGGGTACGGCGCGACGCTCTTGCTCGTGCCGGTGTCGTCGCGGAGCTGCGAGCGCGCACCGTCGGCCACGACGACGAGCTCGTGCGGGCCATGACGCTCACCGTGCGCGTCGACGAACCAGCTCGCGCGTCCGCGCGGCGAGCCCGCTCTCGCGAGATCGACGATCTCGATGCCGTTACGCACCGTGATGCCCTTCTCGCGGGTCACCGCGGCCAGGAGCGCCTCGAAGAGGACGCCGCGATGGAGCCCGACCCCGAAGAGATCGTCGGCGATGCTCGCATAGGAGAGATCGACGAGTGATCGCCGCTTCCCTGACACCGACGTCGCCTTCGATTCGCAGAGCAGGCGATCGATCTGCGCGCCGCGCGCCGCGATGTACGGATAGAGCTCGAGCCGGCACAGCACGTGGAGCCCGGTCGGCTGGATGGTGATGCCCGCACCGACGGGTCCCGGCTTCGCAACGCGCTCGTAGAGCGTGACGCGATGCCCGGCGCGCGCGAGGAAGGTCGCCGCGGCGCTACCCGCCGTGCCGCCGCCGATGATCCCGACATCGAGCGAACGCATCGTCACCCGAGCCTACGCTCGATTCAGGCGATGCGCTCGAAGAGACCGGCGGCGCCCATGCCGCCGCCGATGCACATCGAGACGATGCCGTACTTGCCGCCGCGACGTCCGAGCTCGTAGAGGAGCTGCGCGGTGAGCTTGGCCCCGGTGCATCCAAGCGGATGGCCGAGCGCGATCGCGCCGCCGTTCACGTTGAGCCGGTCCTCGGGGATGCCGAGCTCGCGCGTGCAGTAGTAGGCCTGGCTGGCGAAGGCCTCGTTGACCTCGAAGAGATCGATGTCCGACACCTTGAGGTTGTTCTTCGCGAGCAGCTTCTTGATCGCCGGGAGCGGGCCGATGCCCATGATCGCGGGGTCGACGCCGACGGTGACGAACGAGCGGAAGTAGCCGAGGCCCTTCAGCCCGAGGGACTTCGCCTTGTCGCCGCTCATGACGAGCGCGGCGGCCGCGCCGTCGGAGAGCGGCGAGCTGTTGCCGGCAGTGACCGAGCCCTTGGTCGAGAACGCGGGCTTCAGCGAGGAGAGGCCCTCGGCGGTGGTGTCGGGACGCGGCAGCTCGTCGACCTTGAACTCGAAGGTCTTCTTCTCGTTGCCGACGTAGCGAATGGCCTGGACCGGGATGATCTCCTTGTCGAAGACCTTCTTCTCGATGGCCGCCGACGCCTTCTTCTGGCTGTTCAGGGCGAACGCATCCTGCTGCTCGCGCGTGATGCCGAACTGCTTGGCGACATTCTCGGCGGTGATGCCCATCGGCGTGTAGACGGCGGCCACCTTCTCCATGGCCTCGGGCGAGACGCTGAGCTTGTTGCCGGTCATCGGCACCATGCTCATCGACTCGAGCCCGCCGGCGACGACGACGTCGCTCGAGCCGAGCGCGATCTGTCCGGCGGCGATGGCGATGGCCTGGAGGCCGCTCGAGCAGAAGCGGTTGATGGTCTGACCGCCGGTCTCGATGGGGAGACCACCGAGGAGACCAACGACGCGAGCGATGTTGAGGCCCTGCTCGCCTTCGGGCATGGCGCAGCCAAGGACGAGGTCGTCGACGTCGGACGGCTTCAGCTGAGGAACGCGCGCGAGCAGGCCGCGGATGACCTCTCCGGCCATCTCATCGGGGCGCTTGTTGGCCAGCGATCCCTTGAGAGCCCGACCGACCGCGCTGCGAACCGCTTCGACGATGACGATGTCTTTCATGAGGCGGAGAGCTTCGCGCACCCGCGAATGGATGTCGAGGCCTGGCGGCGAGCCTGCGGCCGAGGCCCGCAACGCGAAGAGTCGTCGTGGGCGCGCCGACCGCGCGTCCACCGCGCGAGGTCGAGGCCGCTTCCGTCAAGCGATCCATCTGACGGTGGCAGAGCGCATGATGCCGGCGAGCAAATGGGTCACGATCACCGGCCACGCAAAGATGCTCCGCGACGTGGTGCATCGCGACCGATCGCACCGACCTCGGTGCCGCAGGCGTCGTCCAGCTCTACGCCCGCCGCTTCACGATCGAAGACACCTTTCGCGACATCGAGGACAACCACTTCGTGATGGGGCTTTTAGCGACCCACATCGGTACGCCCGAGCGCCGAGATCGAGTCCTCCTCCTCAGCGCCGTCGCGCAAGCTCTCCTCACGCTGCTCGGCGCCGCAAGCGAGGCGTGCGGCCTCGACCGGACGCTCAAGGCCAACACCGCTCGCTTCGAGCGCGCGCGCGCGTCGCTCACGGGAACCCGACCACCCGCGTCGGGTTCTTGTCGCACTTGGAGCCGTTGCAGAGCGGGTCGGCGCTCGGATCATGCCCGCATTGCGCGTCCTGGTTCTAGCCCCAGCACCAGATGCTGTTGTCTGTCTTCACGGCACACCCGTGCCCGAAGCCGAGTCCGATCTGGGTGGCGTCGACGAGCCCGCCGACGACGGTGGGCGGCTGACACTTGGCGCTCACGTCGACGGTGGGACCGAGGGGCCCGCTGACGTCCGTGCCCCAGCACGTCACGAGACCGCTCGACGAGAGCGCGCACGCGAACTGCGCGCCGCCGCTCGCCGCGGTGACGCCCGCCTCGAGGATCGTCTGCGGAGCGCTCGCCGCTCCTGCATCAGAGCCGTCGCCCAGCTCGCCTCCCTTCCTCGAGCCCCAGCCGTAGAGCGGCAGACCCATGATGGCGACCGGCGTGATGTGAGGGTTCGAATCGCTCGCCATCGCCAGCTCCGACACGTTGTTGTCGCCCCAGCAGCTCACGGTGCCTCCCGTCAGGACGCACCCGGAGGCCGAGCCGAGGGCGAGCGGAGCATCGGAGACGTTGCTGACCAAGCTCGCGTTGAAGTTGCATGCGCTCCCGAAGAAGCATGCGAGGTCAGGGCCGGCGTGGCCGAGCATGCCGCTCGAACCGTTGTAGCCCCAACACTTCACCGTGCCGTTCGCGAGGCGCGCGCAGGAGTTGAAGAGCTTCGCGGCGACGACCTTGGCGGCCCCGAGGCCAGTGACCTCTCGCGGGAGCGGGTTGCAGGGCAATCCCGAACACAAGATGTCCTTGCCGGCGTCGGGGGCCGCGGCGTCATCGACCGTGTTGTCGTGCCCGAGCTCCATGATCTGGTTGCCGCCCCAGCAGCGAACGACCCCCAGCGCATCGACGGCGCACGTATGGTGGTTGCCGGCGGTGAGCCCGACGATGGACGACAGCGCCGCCACCTTCGCGGGGGCATGAGGTGTCGAATCGACGGTGCCATTGCCTTGCTGCGCGAGGACATTGCCGCCCCAGCACCAGACGTCACCGCTTTGGAGCAGCGCGCACGTGTGGTCGGTGCCGAGCGCGAGCTGGACTACCGTGTTCGGCGGAGGCGGAGGGGCCGCGTCGACCACGGCGGCGTCGACGAGGGGGCCCGCATCGAGGACGGGGACGGGGGCGCTGCTATCGGTGCTGACGTAGGTGGCGTCCGGGCCCGCGTCGTCCGTCGTGGCGGCTGGAGACGGCGGGGCGTCGCTCGAGCAGGCGTACGCGAAGGCGGC